>CAIZNF010000219.1 GCA_903934275.1 uncultured Nitrosomonadales bacterium | reverse complement strand
GGTGTCCGACGGAGCATTGTCGGGCGGGGATGGGATGGGACGGGAAGGGAAGGGAAGGGACGGGAAGGGAAGGGAAGGGAAGGGAAGCCGTAATCCTGCCATCCACGCTGGTGAGAAATCGGATGCGCCCATGGTGTCGAAGAAGCTTCCGAACAAAAACCGTCCGGCGGAGGAGGTGAGGAGAAAAGGAGGTAGCCAAGGGGAGTGTTGCTAAAATTCCCGCTTGCCGGACATATAGCTGGGAAACCAGTGTCGATGGAGTTCAGCGGCGCACATGATGCCGTCAGACGGGATTAGACGCAATGCTGTTCGCTTAAGGGCACCTCTATAAATTCAAAATCCTAAGCGAGACAAGGCGTGAGATAAATCTTAGTGAAGCGCAGGTTAATTCGAAACTTTTCACTGACGCGATTTAATTTTGGTCCTTTTGTTGCTGTATTTCCTCATTCAGGTGCTGTCTGAAGGGGTTTTCCCTTCGTTTTGCCCACTATGGACACAACTTCCCCCTGACCATGTACAAATTGCTCAATGCGAGCAACACATTCAACTGGCACCGTTTTTCTTGAGCCCTTTGTAACGCGCCTTTTTGTTTTTGAAGATGCTCTTCACGATATGAAACGGGTGCTCGACCCTGGCCCGGATGCGCGCCTTGATTTTTTCAAAGGCCAGCGCCAATTTTTTCTGCCAGCATTCTTCCATTTCACGGGCCGGCTTCCTGCGCTTGGCTATGTACCAGCGAACCTCATTGGGCATGCTCTCCAGTTTTTTTTCACCTCTTCCCGTTTGACTGCTCCAACATATCCGGCATCCGCACCCACACGGATTTCTTCGCCGTGCAGTAGTTCGGCTGTCTGGCTGATGTCGCTGACGTTGGCTGCCGCGCTCGCTACGATATGCACCAATCCGGATTCATCGTCTGCGCCGATGTGAGCCTTTATGCCGAAGTAGCATTGGCTGCCTTTTTTGGTTTGGTGCATGGATGGGTCGCGCCAGCACTCCTTGTTCTTGGTCGAGCTGGGCGCGGCAATCAGGGTGGCATCGATCAGTGTGCCCCGAGTCATGAGAAGCCCGCGTTCCTTCAGTAGGCTGTTCACTTCCTTGAGGATCGCTTGCGGCAATTCGTTGGCTTCCAGAAGATGCCGGAAGCCCATTAGCGTCGTGGCATCCGGCACGGATTCACGGGCGAGGTTGATGCTGCAGAAGTCCCGCAGTGCCTGACTGTCATACAGCGCATCCTCCACCGCTTCGTCGGCCAGTCCATACACTGCTGCACAAAGCACATGCGCAGCATCCGCTCCAGCCCAATCGGCGGTCTGCCCCGCTTGCCGTTCTTGGGGTAATAAGGCTCGATCACGGCGTTCAGCCGCGCCCAAGGCACGACGCTCTCCATCTTGGCCAGAAATACGCCCCTTCGAGCAAGCTTCTTCTTACCCCCATATTTAGCCTGAGAAAAGCTGAGTTGCTTGGTTTGCTGTGCCGTTGTCTTCATCGTTTGTGCCCCGTTAACTTCCCGAGCACATTAACGCGCGGCCTCACTGTTTCGTTGGCAATTTGAGCGAATAAATCTGCGCTTCTTTAGCGTGCCGCATCTGTTTGATATGCAAGGGCGCGCTCAAAAACCAAGTGCAAAAAGTGCAGCGTGATGTGATCTGCCGGATGGTCGGCCTGGGCAGGTTTTTCGGGCGCAAGAGCGACAGAAAACCCAGCATGAAAACTCTTTGGCTCGGCTGGCAGCGCGTCAGAGATTTGATCGAGGGGATCGAGTAAGCCAAACCTATTCATGCCACGTAAATTGTGGGTAATCAAATGGATAATAACCCCACAAATAATACTTGATTAAATTGCTCGATATTTATGCTTGACACATCCTGTCGGTTGGAACAGAATCCTGCACCGCGTCAAATTGCCGCAGAGCGATTGCGCGAAGTTTTGTCGTAAACTTAATAAACGGGAGGCTATTCGATGGAATCATCCAAGGCTGGGAGTGAACCAGTTCCTTTCATGCGGGAGATGTTGCATAACAAACCCCTTCTTTTGACCGTAATATTGGCTGTCAGCGCGGCAGCTTATTTCGGTATTGGACTTTTCATGATACTCAGGCACTAAGTGTTTTTCTCCGGGATTTATCGGAGGCCGTTTTACATCCGTAGTAGAAATTGCAGCATACAGAAGTCAGGGAAAAAACCAGTTTCATTAAGTTGTTTTGTGTTTAGTGTTATGGCGTCAGCCATTAATTATCAAAGGGAGGAGTAAACGATGTCAGAGAACACAGAAGTGCATTCCATGCAAACATTTTTGGATAACCAGTGGCTCATGTTAGCATTGGCTGTGCTGTCGCCCATGGTGCTTTATACGCTGTGGGGACTATGGGACGTAATCAACATACCGGTAGCTCCGTAACAACGCCGTGTTTGTTTAATAAATTTATAAGGAGAATACAACTATGGGAACGTCTTATACCCCTCCAACAAATCCACATTGGTGGCGTGAGCCGATCGAACGCACCGAGCTAGTCTGGATTTTGCTTTCTTTTGCGTGGTGTCTGTTTATGTTCGGCTGGATGATTGCCTGGCACTGGGTTGGCAATCAAAACATGAGAAGCGAAGCGTATGTAACTACGCCAGAGAAGTTTTCAAAGCATGTGTCGGAGCAGGCGGCGAAGTATGCCGTGCGCAAAGACACTGCTACCGGTGAAGATGTTATAGCACCGCCTCCGGGCAGCGATGTTTATCTGGCTGCTATGCAATGGCAATTTCGGCCCATTCTCGAACTTCAGAAAGGAAAATCATATCGCCTGCATATGACCTCGCTTGATGTGGGCCACGGGTTTTCGTTGCAGCCGGAGAATATCAACTTTCAGGTTTATCCCGGCTACGAGCAGGTTCTTACCGTAACCCCCAATAAAACCGGCACTTTTGCCATAGCATGCGGTGAATACTGTGGCGGTGTTAACGCCATGGGGCATCATACGATGCTGGGCAGAATTTACGTAAAGGAGTAGAAAATAATGGCGACGACAACAATGTCTGATTTCCGCGTTGATCCCGTATCTGGCCTCAAAATTCATAGAGTGGCCAATAAGCTGGTTCAGTGGAATGCTTTTGCGGCAGTAGTGTTCTTGCTGGTGGGTGGGTTGTTTGGCCTTTTGGTGGCGTTAACCCGCATGCCTAGCGTACAGCTGCTTCCGCCGGAACTGTTTTATATGGCTCTGACGGCTCACGGCCTGGTCAATCTCGCGGTGTGGATCATTTTCTTTGAAATGGCCGTGCTGTATTTTTGTGGCGCGCATCTGTTAAACAATCGGCTGGCGACACCTGTCTGGGGATGGGTGCAGTTCTGGCTCATGCTCGTCGGTGCAGCCTTGGTTGCCGTGGCAGTGCTGGGTGGAAAGTCGAGCGTGATGATGACCTCCTACCCGCCGCTTCAAGCTGAGCCGCATTTCTATCTGGGCCTGATCCTGTTTGCTGTGGGCGCGCTGATTGGTTGCTTCGTGTTTCTCGGCACGCTGGTGGTTGCCAAGAGGGAAAAAACCTATGAAGGATCGCTTCCGTTGGTGGTTTACGGTGCTTTGACAGCCTGCGTAATTGCCATTTTCACCATCGTTTCCGGTGCGTTGATCCTGATACCTACCTTTGCATGGTCGTTGGGTCTGATTGGCCACATTGATCCGATGATGTACCGGGTTGTATGGTGGGCGTTTGGTCACTCTTCGCAACAAATCAACGTGGCTACACATATCTCCATCTGGTATCTCATCGCAGGACTGGTATTCGGTGCCAAGCCGATGTCCGAAAAAGTCAGCCGCTTTGCGTTCCTGTTGTATATCCTGTTCCTGCAGCTCGGTTCTGCTCACCACTTGTTGTCCGATCCGGGAATGACTTCCGTATGGAAGGTGTTCAACACCAGCTACATGATTTATCTGGCTGTATTGGCCAGTATGATTCACGGTCTGACTGTTCCTGGTGCTATCGAAGTTGCGCAACGCAAGAAAGGCTTGGATGCTGGATTGTTTACCTGGCTTCGCAAGGCACCTTGGGGCAATCCGATTTTCTCCGGCATGTTCCTGTCGTTGGTCGGCTTTGGTTTCATCGGTGGTGTTACTGGTGTAGTGATGAGCGTGGAACAAATCAACATGATTATCCACAACACTATGTATCTGCCGGGCCACTTCCATGGCACGCTGGTAGCCGGTACCACCATGGCGTTTATGGCGGTTACTTACTACCTGATTCCGGTAGTGTTCCAGCGCAAGATTGCTCTGGCGGGTGTGGCAAAGTGGCAGCCTTACATCTTCAGCCTCGGCGCTTGGGTCTTCTCCATTGCCTTGATGGGTGCCGGTACTCTGGGTGTGCAACGCCGTCATGCGGATATCACCTTTGCCGGACAGCCATTGGCTTATGAATACCCGGAAATCGCCAAGGGTCTGATGGACTTGGGTGAGATCTTCGGTGTAGTCATGGCAGTTGGTGCGATCATGTTCATTGTGGTGGTACTGGCTTCTATCTTTACGGGTGAGCGTATTGCGGAAGGTTCCGCACCATGGCCGAAACCGGAAGATGCCGATGTTGTGTTCGAGAAGTCTGGCAAGAAGCACATTGGTGCCGGTGGCTTCGAAGCACCGGGAACTTTTGTACTCGCCATGATCCTGTTCGCAACCATCGTGTTGTACTACTTCATTAACTTTAAGTATCTGTCCACTGTTTGGGGCATGTCTTAAAGAAATAAGATGATGGGAAGGGTGCTTGGCATCCTTCCCTGATTCGTGCAAAAAAGTAAAGATTCAGTTAGGGGGAGACCTCTAACCTAAGCCCGGTGTGTGCAACGATGGGTTGCAGTGTCGCAGGCACGGCTTAGGTTAGAAGTATTCAGAAGTTAAAAATCGGAAAAATCAACCAACACCTTCTTCAGATTGCCGAGAGAAGAACGATACGGGCGTTAAATGATGATTAAACAATATATCAATCTCTTCAAGTTGCGCATAGGCGTGGTGATTACATTGGCGGCGCTGGGCGGCATGGCAATTACCCCAGGGCAGTCACTGACCAGTTGGCAAGTTCTTGTTCTGTCGCTGACGGTTATGATGGCATCTGCGGCCGCCGGGGCGTTTAATCAGTACTTCGAACGCGACATTGATGCAAAAATGACGCGTACAAAGAACCGCCCTTTTTTAAATGGTTATTTTCAGCATGGGCGCAAGTGGCTGGTGATAATCGGGGTAATGCTTACGGTTGCAGTAACGTCTGCCGCCTTCGCGTTCAACGCGATGACGGCGCTGAATATTTTCCTCGGTGCATTCACCTACGCCATTGTTTATACGGCTTGGCTAAAACGTCGCACTTGGCTGAATATTGTATTCGGGGGCTTGGCGGGAAGTTTTGCTGTGCTTGCCGGTGCGGCGGCGGTTGACCCATCGTTTGGCCCGCTTCCTGGGCTGCTGGCACTGGTGCTGTTTCTGTGGACCCCCCCCCATTTCTGGAGCTTGGCGATAGTTATTAAAGATCAATATGCCGCAGCGGGCGTTCCCATGTTACCGGTGGTGAAGGGTGACCAAAAAGCGGCGCGTATTATTCTGGGGCACACCATCCTTCTGGTGCTGGTTTCACTCCTGCCAGCATTTTATGGCTTGGGCTGGATATATCTCACCGGTGCCTTGTTGGGCGGTATTTATTTTATAGTCAAGAGCGTGCAATTGGTACGCAACCCGACGAAAAATACTGCAATGGCCAATTTCGTTGCATCTCTGGTGCAGTTCAGTGTGTTGATGATAGCGCTAATGTTGGAAGTCAACTTCGCCACCTGAGATACACAGCTTGGCAGTATACGCGGGTTGAATTAGCGGCTTTTTTGCGTAACCCAACATCATTAAAGAGGCTGTTTGGCTACGCGGTAAAACTGCTACCCAAGCAGCGGGATTAATCCTTTCAGTGGGAAAGCAATCAGCAAATCTGGCTCTGCCCGACATCTATATCGGCGGGTAGTGCCTGCCCTACGATATTTTCTATTGATAGGGAATTGGTATAACAACCTTGCCCAGTCAAATCCCTTAGCCGAATCTGCCGGTAATGTAATCCTCTGTTTCCTTGCGTTTGGGATTGGTAAATACAACGCTAGTGTCGCCGAATTCTATTAAATCCCCAAGATACATATAGGCAGTGTAATCGGACACGCGCGCGGCTTGCTGCATGTTGTGCGTGACGATAACGATGGTGAAATCTTCTTTCAGTTCGTCGATCAGCTTCTCAATGTGCGCGGTGGAAATCGGGTCGAGCGCCGAGGTTGGTTCATCCAGCAATAAAATTTGTGGTTTAACGGCGATTGCGCGTGCGATGCACAGGCGCTGTTGCTGCCCGCCGGACAGGCTTGTGCCGCTTTGCTTGAGCTTGTCCTTGGCTTCGGTCCATAGTGCGGCTTTGCGCAGTGCCCATTCTACGCGTTCATCCATGTCATTCTTGTTGAGGCTTTCATACAGTTTCACGCCAAACGCGATATTGTCGTAAATCGACATCGGGAACGGTGTGGGTTTTTGGAACACCATGCCGATCTTGGCGCGCAGCGTATTCAGATCCTGTTTTTTATCGAGGATATTCTCGCCGTCCAGCAGGATTTCTCCGGTAGCCTTTTGTTTGGGATAGAGCTGATACATGCGGTTGAAGGTGCGCAGCAGCGTGGATTTGCCGCAACCGGACGGGCCGATGAAAGCGGTCACCATCTTCTCGGTGATGCTCAGGTTGATGTCTTTGAGCGCACGGTCATTGCCGTAATAAAAATTTAGATCCCGGACAATTATTTTGGGGACAATTGTTTTTGGGGCGATTGTTTTTGGATTGGCTGTGTTTTCAACGGTCATTTGCAAACCTTGTTAATGAGAGGCGGCTTTTTGCCGGAACAGCACGCGCGCCAAGATGTTGAGTGTCAACACGCTAAGGGTGATCAGCAATGCGCCAGCCCAGGCAAGCTGTTGCCAGTCCTGGTATGGGCTCATGGCAAACTGGAAAATTACTACCGGTAAATTCGCCATAGGTTGATCCATATTGCTGCTCCAGAACTGGTTGTTCAGCGCGGTGAACAGCAGCGGTGCGGTTTCACCGCTGATGCGCGCGATAGCCAGCATCACCCCGGTAATAATTCCGGCACGCGCGGCGCGCAGGGTGATGAAGTTAATGATTTTCCATTGCGGCGCACCGAGTGCCGCTGCAGCTTCGCGCAGCGTGGTCGGCACCAGGCGCAACATGTTTTCGGTGGTGCGGATGACGATGGGGATGACGATGATGGATAGCGCCAACGCGCCCGCCCAACCGGAAAAGTGTTTAACTCTGATGACGTAAACTTCATACACGAACAAGCCGATGACAATGGATGGCGCGGAAAGCAGCACATCGTTGATGAAGCGCGTGATCGGAGCCAGCCAGCCGCGCTGGCCGAATTCGGCCAGATAGGTTCCGGCCAGGATACCGATGGGAGTTCCGATCAAAGTCCCGACCAACGTCATTGCCAAACTTCCGGCAATGGCATTGAGCAGGCCGCCTGAGCTACCCGGTGGCGGTGTCATCTGCGAAAACACCAACGGGGTGAGTGCGGGCAGTCCATGTTCCAGCAACGTCCATAAAATCCAACACAGCCAGAACAGGCCGAATGCCATAGCCAGCATGGAGATGATGAGGCCGGCTGCGTTGATGATGCGGCGGCGGGTATATAGGTTCAGCATGGTCAGGAACCCTGCCCTTCGCGCAGGCCTAGCTTGTAAAGCATGTAGCGCGCCAGCGACAGTACGACAAAGGTGATGAAAAACAGAATTAGGCCGAGTTCGATCAGCGCGGAAGTATAAAGCTCCCCGTATGCCTCGGTAAATTCGTTGGCGAGCGCCGAGGCAATGCTGTTACCCGGCATCAATAAAGATTTGCTCAATTCGTGGGAGTTGCCGATGACGAAAGTGATGGCCATGGTTTCGCCGAGCGCGCGCCCCAAGCCCAGCATGATGCCCCCGACCACACCGATTTTGGTGTAAGGCAATACAACCTTCCACATGACTTCCCAGGTAGTCGCGCCGAGGCCGTAGGCTGATTCCTTCAGCAATGTGGGCACCACTTCGAACACGTCGCGCATAACCGATGCGATAAACGGGATCACCATGATGGCGAGAATAATACCGGCGGTCAGCACGCCGATGCCCATCGGCGGGCCTGAGAAGAACGGGCCGAGGTATGGCATTGTGCCGATATGGTCATTGATCCAGGGCTCGATATTGTCGGCAAACAGCGGGGCGAACACGAACAGTCCCCACATACCGTAAATGATGCTGGGAATGCCCGCCAGTAATTCGATGGCGACACCGAGCGGGCGGCGCAGGACGCGCGGCGAAAGTTCGGTCAGAAAAATGGCGATGCCAAAACTCACCGGAATGGCGATCAACAGCGCAATAGCGGAGGTGGCCAGCGTGCCGACAATCGGAATCAGCGCGCCGAACCGGTCATTAACCGGATCCCAATCGGAGCTGGTCAGGAAGCCGAAACCAAACGCACGGATAGCGGGCATGCTACCGACGATCAGCGAAACGAGAATTGCAGCGAGCAGTATCAGCACACCAAATGCAGATACGCGCGTCAGATTGCGGAATAGCAAATCCAATACATGATGTCGTTTGAGACTTGCTTCGCGTAAAAACATGGGCATAATTTGAGTCTGTTAAACGAAAAAATAACGGGAGCTTTTGGCTCCCGCAATTATAACTTAGGAATACTGGCCTATTTCACCAACGCATTACCGGCAGCATCCTTGATTTGGGCTTTCCATGCGGCACGGATCAGTTTCACGACATTTTCCGGCAACGGCACATAATCCAGATCAGCAGCTAGCTTGCCACCCTTGTCATAAGCCCAGTCGAAAAATTTCAGCACTTCCTTGCCGGATGCCGGTTTTTCCTGCATCTTGTGTATCAGGATGAAGGTCGCGCCGCTGATCGGCCAGCTTTCCTTGCCCGCTTCGTCGGTCAGGATTTCATAGAATCCCGGTGCCTTATCCCAATGTGCGCCCGCAGCCGCAGCCTTGAAGCTGACATCATCAGCTTTGACAAACTGGCCGTCGCGATTCTTCATTTGTACGGTGTTCATCTTGTTTTGCAGCGCGTAAGCATATTCTACATAGCCGATGGAGTTCTTGATGCGCTGCACATAAGAGGCTACCCCTTCGTTGCCCTTGCCGCCGGTACCAGCCTTCCATGAAACCGCAGTTCCCTCGCCGACACCGGATTTCCAGCCCGCGCTTACCTTGGACAAGTAGTTGGTGAAAATGAAACTGGTGCCTGAACCGTCGGAACGATGTACCACGGTGATGTTTTCATCGGGCAGTTTAATATCAGCGTTTAATGCGGCCAATGCCGGGTCGTTCCACTTGGTGATCTTGCCCAGATAGATGTCTGCCAAAACTGTGCCGGTCAGTTTCAGCTTACCAGCGTCGATTCCATTGACGTTAATAACAGGGACTACACCGCCAATCACAGTGGGGAACTGCATCAGGCCATTTTTTTCCAATTCCTCCAGCTTGAGTGGCATATCGGACGCGCCGAAATCCACGGTCTTGGCAGTAATTTGCTTGATGCCGCCACCGGAACCGATGGATTGATAGTTCATGCTCACACCAGTCTGCGCCTTGTATGCTTCAGCCCACTTGGCATAAATCGGGTAAGGGAAAGT
>CAIZNF010000218.1 GCA_903934275.1 uncultured Nitrosomonadales bacterium | reverse complement strand
CTCCTGAGTTCGAGCTACTACGCCGATCCGGATTCCTTCGCGACGGATATCTTCAATGAAGCCCGTCACGCCGATGCGATAGATATCTACCTTGGGCCTGATATCGGGCCGGCATCAGGCTTGGCGCAGGGTGTCCCCAGTACGGCGCTTCTTCTTTGTGGAAACCTCCAGTCGTATTCGGCGCTCAGCCATCTACTGGGCCATTGCCTCGGCCTATACGATACGAGCGAGACGACGTTGGGCGTGGAAGCGCCCAATGGCAGCAATGCTGCCACAGCTGGCGACTTGATTGCAGATACAAGCGCGACTCCTGATCTGAGTGGGTGGGTCGATGCTGAATGCACTCTGGCGTCTGGATTCGAATCAGAATACCCCGACTATGACCCGGATCTCGCGAACCCAATGTCGCTAGGCCGCATGTTGTGTTGGGGGTCCTTCAGCGAAGCCCAACGCGGGCGTGTCCTTCTGGCAGTGCAGTCGTATGCGGCACTCACCGATGCCGTGACCGTCTCGACGCCGGTGTATCGCAATGCAACAGTGGCAACGGGCATACTCGGTCATGGCAACCTTCCATTGAGCCCGACAAACGCCGCTGCGTTCGACTTCGACGGTGACGGGAGGAAGGATATCCTAGTGTCCGGCCGTCACGATGGTGGCGCAAACAATGACCTCGGCTATGCTGGTAGCTGCTCGGGTTACACTCTCGCTAAAGTGCCCCAATTTGATGACGCCACCGGTGACGCATTTCCAGTCTCGGGCAGTCGTCCGCGCGACGGAACACCTGGTTTAATTGCCGCGGACTATGACAACGATGGAAACATCGACGTCTTCGCGCCGAATCCAGAAGTCGGAGGCAACGCTGGCGAGCATGGCCATTCGCAACGCCTCTATCACAATTCTGGAACTGGCTTCGCGGATGTTACATCAAGCGCCGGACTCCGCGCCACGGGGAGTGAAAAATGGGACAGGACAATTGGCGGCGCGTGGGGAGATTATGACGGTGATGGCTACGTGGACCTGTTGACGGTTGTGGATATCGACTCCGGAACTGACGACAACTTGTGGGGCGGCTCATACCTGCGTCTTTACCATAATGTTGCGTTGTCTGACACTGTGAGAGGATTTGCGGTGGTGCCCCTTGCAGGCGTAGGGTTGAATTCAAATAATGTCGGCCTGCGATCCGTATGCTGGGTCGACCTCGATCAGGACCATGACATGGATTTGATTACAATGCAGTACACGGGATCTAGTGCTGCTAATGCTACGTCCCGGTACTATCTCAACACAGGCGGGCAATTCAGCGATGTTACCACAACTCTCTTTCCAATGCTTGAGGCGAACAGCTTTGCCACCGGTCGTTTTTGCGCCGCGCCGGGCGATCTTGACAACGATGGAGATGTGGACATTGCCTACAACGGCTCTGCCGACAGGGGCTGGGTCCGCAACGACCTTGATCGCGTCACCGGGACAAGCACGCTGAACGTAACGTGGAACTATTCCCATGACAGCTTCCATGAAAATGGCTGGCCTACGATGCCTCAAGACTTGGACGTTTTCGATTTCGACCAAGACGGGCTCTTGGATATGGTCGTGCCGAACAGGCTTCACACCGACGCTTGGGAAGCCCATCGGCTATTGCGTAACGAGCCCACGAATCATCACTTCACGTTCGTTGAAGGATCTGGACTCGGTTCGACTGAGTCATTTGGGATGGGCGCAGCCGACTTTAGCCTGGATGGCTATACTGACCTGCTTTTGGGAACCGAAATTGTGTCTAAGAACGATAGCGATGGCAATCCCACCAGAAATTACACCAGGATGTTCTTCAAATCGGAAGCCGCGTTCCAAGGAGTACCCACCAGTCACTGGGTTGGCATCCGGCTTGAGG
>CAIZNF010000217.1 GCA_903934275.1 uncultured Nitrosomonadales bacterium | reverse complement strand
CTGAAAACAATGCTGCGGCACTTCTGGCAAGGCGGATTATTTATTAAAAGAACCTGTTTGGGAATGTGACATGATGTCGCACCCCAAAAACAAAACGCCCCGCATGGTGAACATGACGGGCGATAAACAATAATCCAAAAAAACGCAGTTGAGATTTTTGTTAAAAATCTCAACTGCGTTTTTTTGGGATTATCGAAGCTGGCAGCGAGGTGTGTGGGAGCGAGTGGCCAGGGCCGGTGCGGTGGCTGTACGCCGCACCGCTTTGGCGAAAGCGTTTCTGCCTTATCTCGCCGGGCGCGCGAGACGCAGGGTACGCAACGGTGATTGAGCAAACCAAGGTCTCTATCTCACCGAATTATTTCCCCCAGAACGAAGGCTGTTTGCTGAAGCGTTGTGTGGTTTTGTGCAACGCGGTGAACTGATGGGACAGGCCGCGCGCGATCCAACCCTTGGCCAACACAACCGCTTCTTTGTGCGCGGACAGCTCCGGCATCATTGCCAGCTCATCCAGCAGGCGGTGCGCCACCGCAATATCGTTGATCAGTCCGAGCACCTCCTGCACCTCGCTTAGCGCGGCGAGAAATGATCTGGTTTTTTGCCTGTCGTACAACGTGGCAAAAAATTCCGCGCTGTATCTCAGCTTCTTGGAGAGAATGCGCAAAGAGTGCAATCGCGCGGCATCCAGAGTGTTTAGATACTGTCCGGACTGCGCAAATTGCCTTGCCAGTTTATGCAAACGGCGTGCTGCAAAATCGCGGGCTGAAGGCATGGCTTCGCCCTGCTGCCAATATGAGCCGTTCATCCAAACGGCGAAGCGCAACATCAGGCACTGCAATTCGCGCGCCTGAGCCGCACCGCGTAACACCGCATAACATTTGTCGCGCTGCCGCTCACTTGCCGCCAGTAACGCCTGCAAACCGGCGTGGCCAGCCATGCGCGCGCATATTGGCTGTGCCGTCTGGGCGATGAACACATCCCATTCGCGGGTGCGCCCCAGAGCGGCACATAACGTTGCGACCTCCTGGCCCAATGCCACCAACTGGTCGTCGGCGCAAAGTTTTTCTGCCATGCGCAACACCACGCGCAAGCGGCGCAACGCCACGCGTATCTGGTGCAGATATTCCGCATCGTCGCTGTTCATCGCCCCGCGCAGGTTGCGCTGCAAATGCAGCAGGCATGACCAGATCAGCGTCTGCAACGCAGATGCCAGCGTGTCTTTTTTGGCAATATCCGGCGCATCACCCTTAACCGGTCTTTCGGCAGATCCAGACAACAACCGGTAGCCAAGCTCCGCCTTGTTGACCACCTCAAGTTCGAACGGCACGATCTCCAGCAGCGCCAGTGCCAGCTCAAACAATTGGCGCGGTTCGCCAGATTTCAACTCTAGTTCCAACTCGCAGATAGGCGCGCTGTGCTGCCCGGTGCGCACTTCGCCGTGATCCATGCACAACTCGATTTGTGCGCCTTGCCAATCCAGCATACGGCTGGTGCGAAAAAAATCAGTTACGAAAACCGGCTGTAATTTTTTGCGTAGCGACTGCGGCAAATATTCGCCCCATTCCGCCACCTGCGGTGAAGAAAAATCTAAAACCGCGCGACTCACCGGCACTTCCCATTCGTTGCGCTGGTGCATTCCCGCCTTGATTGAGCCGCCGCCTTTCAGGGTTTGCAGCCATTGCCGCCCGACACGACGCAAGCGCAACGCCATTTCGGATTTATGCAATTCGAGTTTCGGCGTGTCGAAATAGATATTGTAGAGGCGGCGCGTGACCGGGCGATCAAGCTGGTGTTCGTTAAGCAGCGCATGACGCTTCAGCCTGGCAAGCTGGCTGGGTGCGATGCGCAATTTGAGTTCGGTTTCGACTGCCACGTCTGCCTCAAACAATACGATGGGTAGTTTAGTCACTTACCAGTCAAATGATGTCAAAAAATGACAAGCATTTTTCAACGAAACCGTAGGGTGGGCTCTGCCCACCATGTCGGGCAGAGCCCGACCTACATTTGGTTCCGGCTCGTCCGGTTTAGAAAGGAAAAGCTCGACCGAGCGTTTCCAGTTTAGCGACTTTCTCGGTTTGGTGTTGGGTTTCCATGCGGTATCGTCGAGCTGCACTGCCGTGCGCAGCCAGACTTGCAAACTATTTTTAATTTGAAGTGCAAATGAAATTACTTGCCCTTGGCTTTTGTTTTTGCCGCCGAATTAACCGACTGAATCGGATTATTTTCCTGCGCTGTTGGTTCTGTTGTCACGGATTCAGTAATCGCTTTCGTTTTTTTTTCAGCCATGCAACTGCTATTGTTCACTGCACCGTTTGGCATGACTGTATTGCATAAAGTCGCGCCGGTCAGATTGGCATTGGCGATATTGGCTCCGGTCAAGTCGGCACCGGTCAAATCAGCATTCAGCAAAATCGCTCCGGCCAGATTGGCTCGCTCCAGTTGCGCGCCACGCAGCACAGCTTTGTTCAGGTTGGCTTCGGTTAGGTCGGCTTGCGACAGATTGGCACGCGTCAGATTAGCGCGCCCCAGATTAGCTTCGGCTAAATTTGCCTTGCCAAGATTGGCCTTGAACAGGTTTGCTTGAGCGAGATTACCCATGAAGAGTTGTGCACCGGAAAGATTTGCGGAGCCCAGGTTGGCTTCGGCCAGCGAAGCATTCACGCACACCGTGCGCGGCTGAATCACGCAGCCATTGACAGAACTCTCAGCAGCTTCAACATGTTCAGCCCTGGCAGATTTTTTTGCGAGACAGTTCAAACCGCTGTTTACTATGCCGTTCGGCATCAAGGTGCGGCAAAAAATAGCCTTACTAAATTTTGTAGTCTCTATCTCTGCGTCAGTCAGGTTGGCATCTGTTAAATTGGCTTCGTTGAGGTTTGCACCCTTGAGTTTGGCGCGTGTCAGGTTAGCTCCGGTCAAGTTGGCTCCGGTCAGGTCGGCGTTATACAGCGTGATATCAGTCATATCCGCTTCAGTAAAATTACCGCCCATCAGCTTGCCATGATAAATATTCGCCCCCTTAAGGTTGGCCTTGGTCAGATCTGCGCGCGTCAGATCGCCTTCGAGAAGGTGCGCCTCCTCCAAATTCGCCTGCACCAGATTCATGCCGGAAAACTCCGCGTGAGGGCATTGCGAATGGGGAATAATCGAACAACCTGCCCAGCTTATATTTGCACCCAATGAAGCCAATAAAAATGCGGAACCTAATAAAATTTTCTTCAAAACAGTCTCCAGTAAAATTTACAAATGGTGGGGGTTCAAAAAATCCCCGCAACTCACGAGGCGGAATTATGACTGCGCACCCATCAGTACGTTCAAAGACAATTGTTTCAAAATGTTAGGGGGGTCTTGAAAATTCAGAGTCCGCCCAAAGACTGGGCGGGTAAAAATTTTAGTTCCGGCCAAACATCTGGGCAGGCCTGAACTAACGGGCATGGTGCCAAGAATATCCCCCGAATAATGTAACAGTTGTACACCCTGTGGGAGCGATCTCCAGGCCGCGATGAGCTGTCCGAGAATCGTAGCGTACCCAACGAGTAAAGGTATCACTACATAATGTTGGGCACGCTACGCTTTGCCCAACCTACGCACTACGTACTAACAGCTCACAATTGCGGGTGCGCACGCTCCAGTTTGATGTGCAATTTATTGAGCGCGTTCAGGTAAGCCTTGGCCGAAGCCACCACAATGTCGGTATCCGCGCCCTGCCCGTTCACGATGCGCCCGCCTTTGGCCAGGCGCACCGTCACCTCACCCTGTGCATCGGTGCCGGTGGTGATATTGTTCACCGAATACAGTTGCAACTCGGTGCCGCTGTGTACGATTTTTTCGATGGCCTGGAAAGTCGCATCCACCGGCCCCCCACATTGCGCTTCGGCATCGTGTTGCTCACCATCGATACTGATCACCACCTTTGCCATCGGCAACGTACCCGTTTCGGAGTGCGCACGCATGGAGACCAAACGATAATGTTCGCTGACCTGCGCCACCGCTTCATCGCTCACCAGCGCCTGCAAGTCCTCATCAAAAATCTCGTGCTTACGATCCGCCAATTCCTTGAAGCGTTGAAACACGGCATTGAACGCCTCTTCCGAAGCAAACTCGATGTTCAATGCGGAAAAACGCTGGCGCAACGCATTGCGCCCGGAGAGCTT
>CAIZNF010000216.1 GCA_903934275.1 uncultured Nitrosomonadales bacterium | reverse complement strand
TCAACCGATATAAATGACATGCCCTATACCTGATATATTTTATATGGATGCTTGAGCCAGTGCTTTATTAGATGTGCCATTTTACACGACAATTTCTAAAATGTGATACCGCTATTTGCTGCTTAGCATTACGATTTGCTGTTACATGGAGCGGCAACATTTAAATTATTTCGTCTGATAATTAAAATCGTTTAAAGCGGTGCACGCAACGTGCATTCTCTCTGCCAAATAATAAAAATTCAAGAAATAGCCATATACGCCCGTGCATATTTTGCTTGCCGCCCACAACAAAAACGAGTAGGGTTAACAGCATAGTTTTCTTTGAGGAGCAAGTCATGGACATCAGTAATGCTACTGCCACTTCTGTCAGTGCGCTTGTCAACAGCCCGCAGCCGCAACCGTCCGTACCGAAAAATGACAAGCAGCCGGACAAACAACAGGATTCCACAGTGGTGAAGCTATCTGATCAGGCGCAGCAAATGAATCGCGCCAACGATCAGAACAGCAACACTGTGCGTGCCGAAACCAAGCCGCAGGAAACCGCAGAGCCTCCCGGCATCCAGTTCATGGAAGGCGAAAACAAAGGCGGACGCATCAACACTTTCGCCTGAAGCTCAACATAATTCGATCAATTGCGCCGCCCCGGCAAATCACCGGGGCGGCGTATCCTGTACCGCTACGCTATGAATCCAAACTGGCAACAATTTCTTACCCAACAAGGCGCAACTTTTGACGCGGGTCGGGTGCAACATTTTGGCGATGCTACCGCCGAACTGAATGCAACTGCACAGGGCATGGTACTGTGCGACTTGAGCCAATTCGGCACGCTACTCGCTTCCGGCGAAGATGCACAATCTTTCCTGCAAAACATGCTGAGCAGCGACATCAACGAAGTCGAGGCCAACCACGCGCAAATCAGCAGCCTGAGCAGCCCAAAAGGGCGCATGTTGGCGACCATGCTGATCTGGCGCAATGGAGATGGCTACCTGCTACAGTTGCCGCGCGCTCTATGCGAGCCTATGCGCAAAAAACTCAGCATGTACGTGCTGCGCGCCAAAGTAAAAATTTCCGACACAAGCGATGAAATTGTTTCGTTCGGGCTTTCCGGTGAAAACGCACAGACAATTTTGGGGAGACAATTCGGCGAACTGCCGCAACGGCCATTTGGCTTTACCGATACCGGGCAGGCTGGCGTGCTGAAATTCAGCGAAACGCGCTTTCAGATCAGCACTGTCGCGCAATATGCGCCAACGCTCTGGCAATTGCTCGTCCAGCACGCGCAACCGGTCGGCAGCGTATGCTGGGATTGGCTCAATATCCGTGCCGGTATTCCTGTCATCCTGCCGCAAACGCAGGAACAATTTGTGCCTCAAATGGCGAATCTTGAACTCATCGGTGGTGTAAATTTCAAAAAAGGCTGTTATCCCGGTCAGGAAATCGTGGCACGCATGCAATACCTCGGAAAGCTGAAACGCCGCATGTATCTGGCTCACATTAACACCAGCGAAGTTCCGCAGCCGGGCGATGAAGTATTCAGCGCGGAGATGGAAGGCCAGGCCAGCGGTATGATCGCCAACGTCTCGCCCGCACCGGGCGGGGGCTATGATGCTCTGGCGGTGATGCAAATTTCCAGCCGCGAATCGCAAACGGTACATTGGAAATCCCCGCAGGGCGAGGCGTTGCAATTCTTGCCGCCGCCATATCCGCTACCTAACGGGCATGGCGAGTGCCACCCCTGATAATGAAACTCGCCATGCCCGTTTCCCCCTCCCCCGGAGGGCGAGGGGGCAAACGAATCGCCACACGAGTTTCACGCTAACGGGCTTGGCAGAAATGCTGCCACTTGATGAATAAAGCACCCTAATTACGAGTCGCAGAGCGTCAACTGCGCTTTTGCAATCCGCTAGTTTCATCCGCCTCGCACGATCCAAGTGTGTCATTTTTGCAACATTAACCTAACTTGCCTATTGTTTTCATAAACATCATTGATTACCATGCGACACCTCTGCGACAATTTTGACCTTACCCGCTAGTAACTAGGGGATATTTTTTAACTCGATACTTTAAGGAGAAATCATGAAAAGAATTCTTACTGCCACGTTGTTATCCGCTGTCATTGCAACTCCTGCTTTTGCGGCTCCCGCTTCGGCTGACAGCGGAGTCTATGGCGGCATAACGGTGGGAACATCCAAGACAGACAATCCATATACGACGATTCCTGTCACAACAAAGGATACCGCTACCGTTGGCGGTGTTCTGTTGGGCTATCAATACACCAAAAACTGGGGCGTTGAGGGTTTCTTCACCGGTGCGGGCAAACTGGCAGCACAAAATGCTGCAGGAACCCTCACAGGAACTGGCAGCTCTGATGCCTTTGGTGTCAATGTCGTGGGCACGGCACCACTGAACGACTCATTTTCATTGTACGGCAAGCTGGGCTTCGCCAGCACAAGGACAAGTGCTTCTTCCTCTAACGCTGCTATTGCTGGCCGCACACTCAGCGGCATAACAGGCGGCTTGGGTGGTCAGTTCACCGTAAATAAAAGCGTGAGTATCCGCTTGGGTGTGGATACGTATGAATTGGCCACCATAGGTGGCAATGTTGCCAACGCAGAAGATAAATTCAGGAGCAATGTCTGGTCGGTGGGTGCCATATTCAAGTTCTAAACTGACTTGAGCATCACAAAAAAGCCGAGGCCAGCCTCGGCTTTTTGCTTTTTGAACTACAACAAAAAGTCGCTCCGCATTCAAGTACCTCCACCTTGCTTCCAACCAATGCGTGTGCGCCCACTTTGGTTCATACAATACGGATTAAATTTTCTTGCGCACCACAACGAGCTGGTTGAACACCTGCTTCATACGGGCTCGCACACGCAGCTTCGTTCTACAAAACGCCGTGATGCCGCTACGTTATAATCGTCACGACACCAGTACATCTCTGTTAATCCAAACTCCGACACAGCACAGCATGGCCCAATAAATTTATAGAAAAACCCACAGCTATATTATGTTTTAAGGGGACAGAAAATGGACAAGCGATTGCGCGAAGCCGCGCTGCAATATCACCGTCAGGCACCGGCTGGCAAAATTACCGTTACTTCCAGCAAGCCGATGTTTACCCAGCACGATCTGGCACTGGCTTATTCGCCCGGCGTGGCGGCGGTTTGCGAAGCCATTGTGGAAAATCCCGCCGAAGCCCGCAATCTGACCGCGCGCGGCAATCTGGTTGCTGTGATCAGCAACGGTACGGCAGTGCTTGGCTTGGGCGCGATCGGCCCACTGGCGGCCAAGCCGGTGATGGAGGGCAAGGGCGTGTTGTTCAAGAAATTTGCCGGCATCGACGTGTTCGACCTGGAAATTGACGAACGCGATCCCGACAAACTAGTGGACATCATTGCCGCGTTGGAACCGACTTTCGGCGGCATCAATCTTGAAGATATTAAAGCGCCGGAATGTTTTTACATCGAGCGCAAGCTGCGCGAGCGGATGAAGATACCTGTGTTTCATGACGATCAACACGGCACGTCGATCATCGTCGGCGCGGCGTTATTGAACGGGCTCAAAGTGGTCGGCAAAGACATTGCTGCCATCAAACTGGTGGCATCCGGTGCGGGAGCGGCAGCCTTGGCTTGTCTGGATATGCTGGTGAGCCTTGGTGTGCGCCAGAAAAATATTATCGTCACCGATATCGCAGGTGTGGTGTATCAAGGGCGCACCGAAGAGATGGACGACAATAAAGCGCGCTACGCGGCGAAAACTTCCGCGCGCACACTGGGCGAAGTCATTGGCGACGCGGATGTGTTTCTGGGTTTGTCCGCAGGCGGGGTATTGAAGCCGGAGATGGTGGCACGGATGGCGGGCAGGCCGCTGATCTTTGCGCTGGCCAACCCCAACCCGGAAATTTTACCGGAGGATGCAAAGGCGGTGCGCCCCGACGCGATCATGGCGACAGGGCGCTCCGATTATCCGAACCAGGTCAATAACGCGCTGTGCTTTCCGTATATTTTTCGCGGTGCGCTGGATGTGTGTGCCTCCACTATCAATGAGGAAATGAAACACGCTGCGGTGTATGCGATAGCCGAGTTAGCCGAGGCCGAACAGCCGGATGCGGAGACAACTGTGTATGGCGATGAGAGTCTGACTTTTGGCGCGGATCACCTGATCCCCAAGCCGTTTGATCCGCGCTTGATTACGCGCATCGCCCCAGCCGTGGCGCAAGCGGCGATGGACAGTGGTGTGGCAGAGCGGCCGATTGCCGATATGGGCGGCTATCGCGAGCAGCTTTCAAATTTTGTGTATCACTCCAACATGTTGATGAAGCCGGTATTTGCGGCCGCGAAAAAAGCGCCGAAACGCCTAGTTTATGCCGAAGGGGAAGACCCGCGTGTGCTGCATGCCGTGCAGACGGTGGTGGACGAGGGCATTGCTTATCCGATACTGGTAGGCCGCCCCGCAGTGGTCGAGCAGCGCATCGCCAAGCTGGGTCTACGTATTCGTGCAGGCGAGCATTTCGAGTTGGTGAACCCGGAAAACGACCCGCGTTATCGCGAATATTGGAGCGAATACCATCGCCTGACGCAGCGGCAAGGCATGACACCGGATATCGCCAAACACGAAATGCGCCGCCGCACCACATTGATCGCGGCAATGCTGGTGCGCATGGATTCTGCCGATGCGATGCTGTGCGGAACGATTTCCCAGCCGCTCAAGCACCTTCGTTATATCGACGAAGTAATCGGGCATCGCCCCGGCGTGAATGTCTATGCCGCCATGAATCTCCTGATGCTGCCCAGGCACACGCTGTTTATCTGCGATACGCATGTCAACCTCGATCCCAGCGCGGAACAAGTTGCGGAAATGACCCTGCTGGCCGCCGAAGAAGTACGCCGCTTCAGGCTGGTTCCGAAAGTCGCGCTGTTGTCGCATTCCAATTTTGGCAGCCATGACGATATCTCGGCACGCAAGATGAGCCGCGCCCGCGAATTGCTTGAACAGATTGCGCCTGAACTGGAAGTGGATGGTGAGATGCACGGCGATGCCGCGCTGTCGGAAGGCTTGCGCGCGGAGATATTCCCCAATTCACCTTTGAAAGGCGGGGCGAATCTGCTGATCATGCCGAATCTGGACGCGGCCAACATCACCTACAACCTGCTCAAAATGACGGCGGGCGATAACGTCACTATCGGTTCTATTTTGTTGGGTGCGAACAAGTCGGCTCATATACTGACTTCGACTGCGACACCGCGTCGCATCGTGAATATGAGTGCGCTGGCTGTCGCCAGTGTCAAAACACGCTGAGGGCACCCTATAAACCCAGATTATTGATTAAGTTATACATGGCGACAAAAATCACCATTCCCGTCTTTCGTCCAAGCTTATTTCTGGATTGTAAAATCCTGTATCATTTGACCGGCAGAAAGATGATTCCCCAAACAACACATGTCACTCAGGAGGCCGTATGTCCAACATCCAATCCATATTGCATGAAACGCGCGTGTTCAACCCTTCCGATGAATTCGTCAAGCAGGCTAATGTCTCGGGTATGGCCGCTTACCAAGCCTTGTGCAAAGCTGCGGAACAGGACTACGAGGGCTTTTGGGCCAAGTTGGCGCGCGAAACCTTGCTGTGGAAAAAGCCTTTCACCAAGGTGCTGGACGAGAGCAATGCGCCATTTTTCAAGTGGTTTGAAGATGGTGTGCTGAATGTTTCTTACAACTGTCTCGATAAACATCTCGCCATTCAGCCGGAAAAGACCGCGATTATTTTCGAGGCCGACGACGGCACGGTAACAAAAATAAATTACTGTGACCCGCACACGCGCGTCTGCCAATTTGCCAATGGCCTGAAATCGCGCGGCATCAAAAATGGCGACCGCGTCATCATTTACATGCCGATGAGTATCGAGGCCGTGGTCGCGATGCAAGCTTGCGCGCGCATCGGCGCGATCCATTCTGTGGTGTTCGGCGGATTTTCTTCCAAGAGCCTGTACGAACGCATTATCGATGCCAAAGCCTGCGCAGTGATTACCGCCGATGCGCAGATGCGCGGCGGCAAGGTGATGCCGCTGAAACCGGCTGTGGATGAAGCTTTGACTCTGGGCGATTGTACGGCAGTACACAGCGTCATCGTGTATCGGCGGGCTGCCTGCGAAACCGCATGGGACGAGCGGCTCGATGTCTGGTGGCATGATCTGGTGGCGGGGCAAGGCGCCACCTGCGAACCGGAATGGGTCAGCGCGGAACACCCGTTATTCATTCTCTACACCTCCGGCTCCACCGGCAAACCCAAGGGTGTACAGCATTCCAGCGGCGGCTTCCTGCTCGTGACGATGCTGTCTATACAATGGGTGTTCGATTACAAGCCCGCCGATGTTTTCTGGTGTACCGCCGACGTAGGCTGGGTCACCGGCCACAGCTATGTCGCCTACGGCCCACTGGCAATGGGTGCGACGCAGGTGATCTTCGAGGGCATCCCGACTTACCCCAACGCCGGGCGTTTCTGGAAAATGATTCAAGACCACAAGGTGACAACCTTCTATACCGCACCAACGGCGATCCGTTCGCTGATTAAACTGGGCGGCGACTTGCCCAAACAATACGACCTGTCCAGCCTACGCCTGCTCGGTTCGGTCGGCGAGCCGATCAACCCGGAAGCATGGATGTGGTACTACAACACCGTCGGCCAGGCACGCTGTCCAATTGTGGACACCTGGTGGCAAACTGAAACCGGCGCGCACATGATCGCCCCGTTGCCCGGCGCGATGCCGATCAAGCCCGGCACCTGCACCTTGCCGTTGCCCGGCATCATGGCAACCATCGTCAACGAAGCGGGTGACGAAGTGCATGACAAGCATGGTGGTTTTCTCGTCATCACGCGCCCTTTCCCGTCGCAAATTCGCGCCATCTGGGGCGACCCGGAACGCTACAAGAAAAGTTATTTCCCCGAAGAAATGCGCGGATATTATCTGGCGGGAGATTCCGCGCACCGCGATGAAGATGGCTATTTTTGGATCATGGGGCGTATCGACGACGTGCTGAATGTATCCGGCCATCGTTTGGGCACGATGGAAATCGAATCTGCTCTGGCCGCCAACCCGCTGGTCGCGGAAGCCGCTGTAGTCGGCAAACCGCATGAAATAAAAGGAGAAGCCGTTGTCGCGTTTGTTGTGCTGAAAGGTGCTCATCCCGACACCCCGGCAAAGGCCAAGGAAATTGCCGAAATGCTGCGCAACTGGGTGAGCAAGGAAATCGGCCCGATTGCCAAGCCAGACGAAATCCGCTTCGGCGAAAACCTGCCCAAGACGCGCTCCGGCAAGATCATGCGCCGCCTGTTGCGCGCCATCGCCAAGGGTGAAGAAATTACGCAGGATGTCTCCACACTGGAAAATCCTGCCATATTGGAACAGCTAAAAAATGCGGTGCACTAATTGACCCGATTCCGGTGGGTATCAATTGTTATCAGTATCCTGGGGAATCTATGATTTCAAATGGTGCCGAACTGCGACATAAATGTGCGTTCACCGGGTGATGGGGTGGGTGTGAACAGCATCGCGGTTTTGTCCGTTTCGTGCAGTATTTGTTATTACTGGATTCTCAAGCTGGCCGCAGGTCAGCCCGAGGGTCTGTGGATGGCACAGACGACAGCATGATCCTAGAAAAAGCAGTTGTCCACGAAAGTCACGAAAAACACGAACAAATTCAAAGGACTTCATACTGCCAATGAATACCCAATGGGTGAATCGCCAAGTCAATGCAACTTATTGTTTTATTTCGTGCC
>CAIZNF010000215.1 GCA_903934275.1 uncultured Nitrosomonadales bacterium | reverse complement strand
CACCACTTTCGAATGCACCCTTTCCAAACAACCAAGGAGATGCAATGCTGGCACTCAACAGACAACCCCAACCCGTTGTTCAACGCCACCTGATAACCAGTTTGGCACGCAGCGAATCAGAGGTTCTGGAGGCGCAACGTCTGCGCTACAAAGTGTTTGCCGAAGAAATGGGCGCAAACCTGCCCAGCGCGAAGGAGGGAATTGACCGCGATATGTTCGACAAATACTGCGAGCATTTACTGGTGCGCGAAAGCGACGAAAACAAAGTCGTAGGCACCTACCGCATACTTTCTCCCGATCAGGCACAGAAAATCGGCGGCTACTATGCCCAGACCGAATTTGACTTGACCCGCTTGCTACATCTCAGCGACCGCATGGTTGAAGTAGGCCGATCCTGTGTACACTGGGATTACCGCGACGGCGCAACCATTGCGCAACTATGGGGCGGCCTCGCGCAATACATGCAGAAAAGCGGCCATGAATATCTGATCGGCTGCGCCAGCATCGGCATGGCGGATGGAGGACACGTTGCAGCCAGCATTTATCGCAAACTGCACCGAATATATTCCGCACCTGTCGAATACAGCGTATTCCCGCGCAATCCGCTGCCGCTGCACGCGTTGAATCAGTATCTCGACGCGCCGATTCCGCCGCTGCTCAAAGGCTACCTGCGGCTGGGCGCTTATATCTGCGGCGAACCGGCATGGGATGCGGAATTCAATACCGCCGACCTGCTAATCCTGCTGCCGATGTCGCGCATGAGCGACCGCTATGCAAAACATTTCTTAAAACTCAAGAAATGACCCGACAGGCCGCTGGTCATCCGGCTCTATACCTGCAATATAAAGCCTGGCTCTGCCAGTATCCCAGAAAACTTTTGATGATTTGCAAACAAAGCTTTTAATCAGTCGGATAAACAATTAGTTAGGCATTGTCATCAATTCTTAATCAAAACCCGTTAGCTTATCGCCCACGTCATCTTTTAATTTTATTCTGAATCAGGCTGCGGCGAGCTGCCCGGATTCTCGGATCGGTTAATGATTTCCCACCAGCCAGGTGAATTCAATAGCCTGTTCGCACTGCTCCAAACCAAGTATTCGGCGAGATTTAATCGATTTGCCAGCCGCTAAAAAGAGGTAAGAAATGAGAATCCTTGTCGCAGAAAGTAATTCTACCGGCCGCAATCAATTGACCAGGATGTTGGAGCTGGACGGCCACGAAGTATGGCAGGCCACCACTTGGAAGGAGCTTCTGGCGCAGTTTTCAGAATTTCAGCCGGACCTGGTATTGCTGGAGCCTGCATTATCGGATGTGGTCGGTTGCTGTAGCGCCACCGAGATCAAACGGTTGAGACCGGATCGCTTTGTGCCGGTGATCCTCGTCACTACAATTTCCAACAGCATCACTTTGGCGCAATTTCTGGGAAGCGGGGCAGATGACTTCATCGAGCCGCCCTACAACCATCTGGTGCTCAAGGCAAAAATTATCGGAATCGAACGGATGGCAGATATATACAGCCGCCTGGAACAGTTCCATGACCGGACACAACAGGAACTCCGTCTGGCGAAACACATGTTTAATTCGATCACCCAGCAAAAACCGAAAGACACCCCTTATATACAACACTGGTCGCTTGCTGCAGGGCACTTCAGCGGCGACTTGCTAATTTTCGAACGCACTCCGGGTAACAGCCTGCACATCATGCTGGGAGACTTTACCGGACACGGGCTGGCGGCAGCGATAGGCGCGCTACCCACCTCGGATACATTTTTCGCCATGACAAAAAAAGGGTTTGGTATCGGAGAAATCGCTGCCGAAATAAATTTGAAGCTGCACAACCTGATGCCTACTGGCCAATTCTGCGCGGCCAGCCTGATCAGCATAACGCCCCAGGCAAACCGTATAGAGGTCTGGAATGGTGGTCTACCGGCCATACTACTAGCCAACGAGAAATATGAAGTCATCCATCAATTGACTTCCAAAAAATTGCCCTTGGGTATTCTGGATGCGAAAAGCTTCAACTCCTCGACCGTCACGGTGACCACTGAAAATATGTGTCATGCCATCCTGCACAGCGATGGTCTTATCGAGGCAGAGAACGCGCAAGGCGATGCGTTCGGCGATCACGGCCTGGCCAAAGCGATGGGCACGGCAAGCACCGGTTGTTGCCTGATGCAACACATCAAAACTGAAGTGATCAGTTTTCTCGGCGGACTGGAGCCGCACGACGACATATCCTTGCTGACAGTAAACTTGGGAACCTTATCGTGAATTCAGAAAAAATAAGCTCGGCGCAATTGGCGAACATCGTCGAAAATTTCCCCATCATTGCAAAAAAGGTGATGGCGGACGCGGCATTGTTCTACTCACTGGCGGAAAATAACAGCGATGGGCTGCTGGTGATCTGCAAGGAAGATAAAATAATCCGCTATGCCAACCCCGCCGCGAAAAAGATTTTTCATGATGCCTCCGGTGCTTTGATAGGGCAGCCGTTCGGCCATATTATTCCTAAAGAAGCGGAAACCAGCGAAATCAATGTAGCACATGCAAATGGCCGCAAAACGAAGGCAGAGATACGTGCCAAACCGATGGAATGGCAGGGTGAAAAAGCTTATTTGTTGACCTTGCGCACCATGGATTCACGACAACGCATCAAGAGTGTCCCGGACAAGAATGCCGAGCGCCTCTCCGCTTTGATTAACGCTTCGCCGCTCGCCATCGTGGCGGTGGATATAAGCGGCCGCGTTACCACCTGGAGCCAGGCAGCAACACGTATTTTCGGCTGGAGTGAAGTCGATGTTCTCGGGCAGGAATTCCCGCCTATCGCCGGAAACAGCAATGAATCCCTGCACACCCTGATCGAGCGTGTGCTTGAGGGCGCTTCATTGCACGGCCTCGGACTCATCGGCCAGCGGCGCAGAAACGGTGAGGAACTGGATCTGCAATTATGGACAACATCGCTGTGCAATTCTCAGGGCCTAAACAGCGGCGCGATGATTTTTGCCGCAGATATCACCGAGCGCAAACGCACCGAGGAGTTTTTCAATAACGCGGCCAAACGCGATGCGCTTACCTCCCTGCCCAACCGCGCCCAATTCAAGGAACGTTTGCAACAGGTAATCGATAGGGCCGAATACGGCGAGCGACCACCGTTTGCCGTTCTTCATTTTGGCCTGGACCGATTCAAAAACATCAATCATTCCCTCGGACACACGACGGGCGATCTGTTGTTGCGAGAGTCCGCCCACAGACTTGCCGGTTCGCTGTACGACACCGATTTGGTGGCGCGCACCGGCGGCGACGAATTTTCCATCCTGCTGCGCGACATCCGGCATGTGCGCGATAGTTCGCGCATCGCCCAAAAGCTGCTCGATACCGTGGCGCAAATGACCTTGCTGGACGGCAACAAGATATTCGCCACCGCCAGCATCGGCATTGCCGTTTACCCGCAAGACGGCACGGATGCCGATACCCTGTTGCACAGCGCGGATATTGCCATGCAGCGCGCCAAGCAACGTGGCGGCAGCACCAGCCAGTTTCACACCGATGATCTCGATTTGTGCGCCAAGGAACATCTCGACATGGAAAGCAGTCTCCACCAGGCCTACGAACGCGGTGAATTTGAACTTTATTACCAGCCCCAGGTGAATCCGAGAAATGGCTGCATCGCTGGCGTTGAAGCACTGCTGCGCTGGTTTCACCCTGAAAATGGGATGATTTCACCCACCCGGTTTATTCCGGTGGCAGAACGATCCGGCATGATCATTCCCATTGGCGAATGGGTGTTGCGCACCGCCTGTATGCAAGCTCAGGCATGGGTCGAAGCGGGTCTGCCGCCAGTGCGCGTCGCAGTCAATATATCCGCTCGCCAGTTTGATCATCCACAGTTCGTCCCCTATGTTGCCAAGGTGCTGCATGAAAGCGGGCTTGACCCGAAGTTGCTGGAGCTGGAGCTAACCGAATCAATGCTGGTGAAAAACACCGAGGATGTCATAACGGTCATGATGAACCTGAAAAGGATGGGAATCCTGCTATCTAGCAGCCTGTCCGGCTTCACGTTAGCTCACTAACAACTCGGGTTTCTCGGGCTCATTTGATCACGTTTTCATAAAAAATATTTTCGGATTTTCATCAAATAATTT
>CAIZNF010000214.1 GCA_903934275.1 uncultured Nitrosomonadales bacterium | reverse complement strand
CTTGTACTTTGCTGCCGATTCGCACCTGCCCGATGTTTTGCTCGAAGACATCGGCTATCACCCATACCGAAGAAAGATCGGCAATCTGATACAACACTTCGCCGGGCATGAAACGCATTCCCTCCAAGGCTTTTTTCTCCAGCACGATGCCATTCACCGGTGTATGAAAGGCGTGAAAGGTCAGGCTGCGCTTGATCGTCCCGGAGCTGACCAGGTCTTTTACTTGCTGCTCGGAAATATCCCAGTTTTTGAGGCGCAGCAGGCTGGCTTCGGCAAGCCGTTGCATGCTCTGCCGGGTATCGGTATCCGCATTTTTCAATGCCGCGACACCTTGCATGGCAATCGCATACTCGCGCTGAGCCGACACCAATTCCGGGCTATATATTTCGAACAATGCCTGCCCTCTTTTTACCGACTCTCCAGTGGTCTTTACATATAACTTTTCTATCCAGCCCTCAAATTTCGGGGCTATATTGTGGATATGCCGCTCATCGACTTCCACCCTGCCCACGGCGCGCACCGTTTTATCAAGCATACGCATCGCTGCCTGCTCGGTTTTTACCCCCAGCTTCTGCACCTTTTCGACGCTGATTTTCACCTGTCTTGAGCCTCCTGAGGTAGCGAAGGGCGAAGCGGTGTTGCCCGATTTTTCCTCTTCTTCATAAACCGCAACGTAATCCATACCCATCGAGTCTTTCTTCGGCACAGGTGAAGTATCCGGTAAGCCCATCGGATTGCGGTAATACAGAATTTTCCGTTCTGCCTTGACAGCCTTGACAGTCGTTGGCACAGCCGGTGCTTGTGCAACCGTGTGCGTGCCAAACCAGTATCCGCCCGCGCCCACCCCCAACAAAGCCAAAATACCAATGATTATTATGCTGATCGGCTTCATAAATCCTCCCCCAACAGTCGTTCGATCTCAGCCAAACGTATTTGCGCATCAGTCTGGGCTTTTAGGACTTCCAACTTGGCATTCAGGATTTGTCGTGCCGCATCCAGCAGTGTCGCAAAATCTACCCTACCGGTCTGATAGCCGGTTAAGGCGGATTCAAGGGTGACGTTCGCTTGCGGCAACAAGCCGTTGGAAATCAACAATTCGGTACGCTGCGCTGCATCAAGCCCAGCCAGATTTTCAGCCAGTGCGGACAAGATGCGGTTTGCGGTTGCTTCCTTGCGTGCCTTTGCCGCCGCCAGCATGGCCTCTGATTCACGCTCCTGCGAACGGCGCGTATCCTGCTGCAATGGGATATTGAGTTCGACCATCAAGCCCCACTCGCGCACTGCAGCGCCGGACTGTGTCGGGGAAATACCCAGCGTAAAATCCGGATAACGGTTTTTGTAAGCAAGATCGCGATTTTTTTCAGCCGCGCCGATACCGGCCTCATCCACAAACAAATCCGGGTTGTGTTCGCGAATGCGATTTTCCAGCACCGTATATTTTTCCAGGCTGGCCGCTGCGGGAATGCTGCGCAAACCTTGCGGAGTGGCAAACGGCATAGTCGGTTGACGCGACAGCAAGGCATTCAGCCGAGCCTCAATTTGCCGTTTGATATTGTCCAGCGCGACCAGATTGGTTTTCATAACTGTTTGCTCAACCTGCGCGCGCACTGCATCCTGCTGCGCGGCAAGACCGTTGGCATAACGAAGCTGCGCAATTTTCTCCATCTGCACCACTAGATCAAGCAAGTCGAGAGTAATTTTTTGACCACTCGTAACATAGTAATACTGCGCGTAAGCAGACTTGATTTGCGTCGACAATGCCACCCAAGTTGTGGCCGTTCTCCCCTGCGCCTGACCTGCAACAGCCACGGCTGCTTCCCGCTTCAAATCGAGCTTGCCGAACCACGGCACGTTTTGCATGAATGTGTAGCGCGTACTGCCCACCTGCGACGGGAGCAGGCTGGGACTCTTGTCCACACCACGGTTGGTGATGTCCATCAACTCGGTGCGGAATACCGGATCGGGCAAGGCCGCCGCAGGCTGAACGCGTTGTGCCGCAGCATCCGCCTCGTAGCGCATCGCCGCAAATTCGGGATTATGCTCGCGCGCATAATTCAGCAGCCCGGTGAGATTACCCCCTAATTCGTCAGTCGCATAAGCAGGCAGAAGCCAAGCTCCCATCAACGCACATGCCATGAGTCGCATCTTCATAGTCCGCTCCCTGTGATCAGTTGCATCGCTTTAATGATGCGCAAAAACTTTGGCATTACCGTTTACCCCGATCAGCAATGTGTCATAGGGAATGGGGTGTTCACTTTCCATGCCGGGCGATCCGGGCGGCATGGCAGGCACAGCAAGGCCAATGGCTTTAGGGTTTTTCTTGAGCAATTTTTTGATGTCTGCCGCCGGCACATGTCCCTCGACCAGATATTGACCGATCTTGGCAGTGTGGCATGATCCGAAGCGATTGGGCATACCCAGTTTTTTGCGCGCTGCGGGCACATCATCCACATCATGCAAAATCACCGTGAAGCCATTCTTCTGGAGATGCTCTGCCCAAGATTTACAGCAACCGCACTGCGGGCTTTTATACACATCCACTGTGGGGAATGCCTGCCCCGTTTCTCTTGGAGTAGTGAAGGAGGAAATGGCCTGCCCTGAACCCTGTTGAAGTGGCTGCGCCATGCCGGGCAGAGTGATGCCCAAAGCAGCGCACAGCGCCAAACCCTGTAGCAGCATGCGATTTTTAATATAAATTTTGGCTAATGTTGTAGCGGAACTCGCTTTGCTAGTTTTCATGTTTTTAACCCCAAAAAAGTAATCTATAAGCAGACGCAGTGCGGCTACCGAACGGTTCGGAGCGAGGCTTTACGCTGAAAGATTCAGCGTGATTGCGAAAAAAAAGACACTCGTCCCGCGTTATGCGCGAGCGAGAGGCGGAGGATCAAGCGGAGTTAATGCAATGGATTGAAACTGTATCGAAGAGGATGTAAACGACTGCGCAACCGGCTGAGTTTCCGCCACTTTAATTGAAGCGATAGCCATATATCCACAACATGCCAGATGACAGATGCCGGAATTTTCGCAAGCGGAATCCTGTTTGTCTTGAAGGTCGGCAGATTGATCTTGGTTCGAAGCAGATTGGGCGTGTTGCGTGGTCGTAGCGTGGTACAAGTGCTGCTTGTCCTGTTGGGTAACGACCGGATGACAATCGCCTCCCACCGCCTGCATGACAACAGAAACAGCCAATACATTGCCACTGAACAGCGGCATCCAAATGGCCAAAATAATGGCTACAAATTTTCTAACGGAACGAATCATGTGTACAGAGTGGCAAATTCCATCTCTTTTGTCAAATTGCTTCTCAGCAGCAGGGACACGTTCGAAAGCGGTGGTCGATCAAAGTTCCCATAAACTTTTTTCAGTAGCAGCCGATATACCACTCACAGGGCAAGGTATCCGCCCCGCAACATGACAACTGGAGGTGTGACATGAGTATCATAATCATGGATACGAGCGAATATGAAATTGAACATGGCAACTCGATGGCGGGAGAATACAACGATGAGGTGTTATGCGCCGGTTGGAATCCGTCCATTGCCTTGCAGCATTACACGTATGCTGAAAAAAACTGGCCAGCTGCGATGCCGCATGAGCTTGCCTCGATTGATGCCGAACTGTTCCTGAAAGAAATGTACGCTTACCAGCGTTAACATTCGGGTGGTGTTGCCGCTGCTGGGTGAACTCCACAGCTCCGCATCAACGCCCGCCCTGAAACAATACGATCAACCCTCTAATTTCGCAGGGGCAACACTTGCATTGTCGGGGCGCTGATAGTTGTCCACAAACGATTTAAGCCCAGACTGAACAAATTCGTAGGTTTTATCAATATTAGAGGCGATATCCCCCTCCAGCACTTTTAAGCCATCAAGAACTTGGCGCGCCTCAGCAAAACCCTTATCAATACCGCCCCCAATCAGCTTGGTAAAATCGTTCAGAGCTGTTTGCAGATCCTTTTCCGGATGCTTTTCGGCGTACTTGCCGAAAAATGCCGTACTCATCGACACAATACGGTCAGCGGTGGCTTGCGGGCCAAAATCCATACCGGAATCGGCTGCCACCTGGATGGCATTGTCGCCAAGTTCGGGGGCCAATACCTGATTAAGATTTTCGATGGCTGTTTTAAAAAGCAGGCTCATGGAATTGTTGCCAGCGCTTAGCGATACCTCCATCGACGCTTTCAGGATGGACGCATTGAGCGCCTGCCTGGAGGCTTCGATGCCCGATTTGGCGGGCTCTAACTGGGTTTGTTTTTGCCCTGCCCCCGCCTGTTTAACGGTCTCTTGTTCGTTTTTAGTGTGCACAGCGGCTACATGTCCAACAGATTCAGTTTTCATCGCAGAGACTCCTTATAAAATAAGCGCAACAGATTCGCGCAGCCAACTCCAGCTTTCGCAGTTTCTATCGGCAGATATCAGGAAAACTTTAACCAGTGAAATAGCCTCCGTCCTGTCGCACGCTATAATCAGCGAAAATCACTCTATTTCACCGGAACCGCGCCATGCCGAACTCGTCCGACCTGCTGATGTTGCGCGACAAACTACGTGCTTTCGCCGAAGCTCGCGACTGGGATCAATTTCATTCGCCAAAAAACCTGAGCATGGCGCTGACGGTGGAGGCCGCCGAGTTGTTGGAGCATTTCCAGTGGATCACCGAGACGCAGTCGGCTGAGCTACCTCCTGATGACAAACTAGCAGTTGGTGAAGAAATGGCCGATATCCTGCTGTATTTGGTGCGCCTGTCGGATAAGTTGGGCGTGGATTTGCGTGAAGCCACGCTGCATAAACTGGAAAAGAACGCACTGAAATACCCGGCGGATCAGGTGCGCGGCAGCGCAAAGAAATATTCAAAATACTGACAAGCCCCCTGCTGGGACAACTAATTCCACCTCTCTTTCAATAGTGCAATAACGTAGCTGCGCAGGTTGGGCAAAGCGTAGCGTGTCCAACGAGAAGACGTTTCCCATTGCTTTAATATCCCATCCCCCGCTTGCAAGATTCAACCTACCACCACGCGCGGCGCACCGTCCATCATCACACCGATCACTGCCGACTGCTCGAACCCGCCGCCACGAAACACCGCCAGCACCTCGTCCACAGCCTCCGGCGCAACAGCCGTCAGCAGCCCGCCGCTGGTTTGCGCATCGGCCAGCAGACACTGTTGCCATGTTGCAAGGTGCGCGGCAAAATCCACCTCATGCCCGTAACTCGCCAGATTGCGCTCGATTGCGCCGGGGCCGATACCCCGCTGCACCAGCGGCAAGGCTTCGGATAACACCGGCACCTGGTCGAATTTCAACTCTGCCCCAAGCCCCGCGCCCCGGCACATTTCCAGCAAGTGTCCAAGCAGGCCAAAGCCGGTCACATCGGTCAGCGCGTGTACGCCATCCAATGCGGACAATGCGCTGCCCACCGCATTGAGCTGGGTGGTGGTGGCAATCATCTGCGCATAGCCGCTGGCCGAGAGCATACCCTTCTTTAATGCCGCTGCCAGCACGCCCACGCCCACCCCTTTTCCGAGTATCAGCACATCGCCCGCTTGCGCTCCGCTGTTTTTCTTAAGCCTGTCCGGGTGTACGATGCCGATTGCCACCAGCCCGTAAATTGGCTCCGTTGAATCGATAGAATGGCCACCCGCCAACGGAATTCCAGCGGCCTTGCAGACTGCTTCACCGCCTTGCAGAATGGAGCGTATGGTCTCAACCGGCAGCTTGTTGATCGGCATACCAACAATTGCCAACGCCATGATCGGCGTGCCGCCCATCGCATACACATCGGACAGCGCATTGGTTGCGGCGATGCGCCCGAAGTCGAACGGATCATCGACAATCGGCATGAAAAAATCGGTGGTCGCGATGACAGCCTGCTGGTCGTTCAAACGGTACACCGCCGCGTCATCGCTGGTCTCCTTGCCAACCAGCAAATTGGCGTAGGGCAATTTTTCTTTTACTTCGCCTAAGATTTTTTGCAACAAAGCAGGCGCTATTTTGCAGCCGCAACCGCCACCGTGAGACAATCGGGTTAATTTGATTTCAGACACAAACCACTCCTTAAAATCTATATAAAAACCTTTGCAGAAGTCGTAGAGGCGGATGCAGTGCAAGGCGCGCGGAACACAGCGACCGAGGCATATCACATAGATAGACGAAGGGAGCGAGTACCAAGCAACGAAGCAATGCGCCGCCGCAAACACTTATGCAGAGGTTTTTAAATGTTGTTCAGAACCGCAAACCTACCACAGCTCGGTGAATTTGACGAAATTATCGACGTGCGCACTCCGGCAGAGTTCGCCGAGGATCACATTCCCGGTGCGATTAATTGCCCGGTGCTATCCGACGAAGAGCGCATCGCCGTCGGCACGCTATACAAGCAGGTGTCGCCATTCGAGGCACGCAAGGTCGGCGCGGCGCTGGTCGCTAAAAATATCGCGCAGCATCTGCAAACCCGTTTTCGCGACCACCCCAAGTCGTGGTGTCCGCTGATTTATTGCTGGCGCGGTGGCCAACGCAGCGGCGCGATGTGCATCGTTCTCGCGCAGGTCGGCTGGGCGGCGCACAAACTGGAAGGCGGCTATAAGACTTACCGGCGCGACGTGCTGGATAAATTGGCGATCCTGCCACAGCAATTTTCGCTGCGCGTAATCTGCGGCGTGACCGGATCGGGCAAGAGCCGCCTGCTCGCCGCCATCGCAGACAACGACACCGATAATAAACAACAAATTCTCGATTTGGAAAGTCTGGCGCAGCATCGCGGCTCGGTGCTGGGCAGGTTACCGGAGCAGACGCAGCCCTCGCAGAAATGGTTTGACAACGCACTGCTGCAAGCCCTGCAAAAACTTGATCCAACGCGCCCCGTGTATATCGAGGCGGAGAGCAACAAGATCGGCACCATCACCCTTCCCGATGCCTTGGTCAACGCAATGCACAGCGGCGAATGCCTGCTACTGGAAACGCCGCTCGAAGTGCGCGTCGCGGGCCTGCTGGAAGACTACCGCCATTACCTCACCAACCCGGAAACACTGATTGAGCATTTGCGGGTACTGCACCGTTTTCATGGCAGCAAACAACTGGAACACTGGACTGCATTGATTCGTGCCGGAGACTTCCCCGCGCTGGTCGCCGAGCTGCTCACGCTACACTACGATCCAAGCTACTTCCGCGCAACAGCGCGACACTATCCGCAACTCGACAAGGCGCGGCGCATCCGGCTGACCAATCTGTTACCAGATACGCTGGGAGAAGTTGCGAAAAATTTGTAGCGGCTCGATTTAACCAGCCACTTACCTGTCGTTTTTGATGGGTTGCATCTCACCCAGACAACGCACCTCATTGCGGTCGTTCGCCAAGTAACTCAATCGACACAAAGCTGAGTTCCAATGGGATAAAAATTATGCGGTCTGCAACATGCCATTAACTGCCGCAAATTGCTCTGTGTGATTAGTCTATTACCGGTCGAATGATGTCAAAAATGACAATAATTTTTCAACAAAACCGTAAGGTGGGCTTTGCCCACCAAGTCGAGCAAAGCCCGACCTACAATCTTAGCTCCGGCTTGCCCGACCTAGGAAAGAAGCTTTTACAGACACCAGGGTAATAACCAAGCCTTTCAGCAGCAGGAACATTATTAATTTTGGAAGCCATGTCTGGCAACGCGGGCAAGTCCATCTGGTTTGCTTCCAGCGCAGCAAGCACCTCGGCAACAGTGGCTTGCTGTTTAGTGCTCATGGGGGAATGAAAAAAACTGTGGGTTGGGGATGGCCCGCCAACACTAGAGTGACTAAACATAGCGTCTTAAATAATGCCGCATAATCTACGCAGCACCGGATTGGCCTTTCGCCAGCGATCGAAACAGGTTTCGATGGCATCGAGCACTTCGGCAAGGGTAGCGAAGTACCGGTTGTGGGTAGCGATTCGCCG
>CAIZNF010000213.1 GCA_903934275.1 uncultured Nitrosomonadales bacterium | reverse complement strand
CGATGGACACATCTGCGATGATTGCGCATGGCACTCAGTTAGCTAAGGGATATGCTTCGAACGTGGACGTGATCATAGCGGGCACACCCGTTTCCATGGTGAATGGTTACCCGTCTGCCAGTGCGGTCGGTATTTTTGCGACACTGGATCTTGCTGCGGGAAAATACGCGTGGTTTGATTACAATACTCACGTCAATCCCGCACAAATGTCTGCACCTCCTGGTGTCGGGTTTGCTGCGGATTATGCCCTCGTCGGGACATTTGCATCCTCCACATGGGTTCCGACTTGTTATGTAACCTATCAGGAAGCAACGGTTTCGGCAATTGCAATTTCGAGTTCGGTTCTTTCCGGTTGTTAGATGGATAAAGTGTTAGTCTGATGCGAGAGGGTTATCCTTCCCGTGTTTACATGACGCTGCAAGGAATAAAATGAAAAATCAAACTGGTTTTACCTTGATCGAACTGATCATTGTAATCGTGATCCTGGGTATTTTGGCTGCGACAGCGATGCCCAAATTTTCCGATTTGAGGTTTGATGCAAAAGTGGCTGCACTGGAAGGGTTGAAGGGTGCCATGGATTCGGCTGCGGCAATTGCACACGGCACCCTTCTGGCTAAAGGGTACGCTTCCAACGTGGATGTTGTCCTGTCTGGTAAAAGTATTTCCATGGTGAATGGCTACCCTGATGCCAGCGTATCCGGCATTATGGAAGCAATGGATATTTCAGTATCGAGATACACGTGGGTCGCGCAGTCTAACGTTACTCTTGGAGCGTCGGATATCACTGGCATTGCATTCGCTACCGATGTTGTATCTGGCATCAATGTGACTTGCTACGTAACTTACTCGGCAGCAACGACAACGATGATTTCGGGAGTGCCTACATTCACCTCTCCTGTTGTGAGCATGGTCAGTTCCGGTTGCTAGGGAAGCAAAGATTAATTCGATTAAGCCTAAGCCGGACGCGCTGAAACCAATGTAGGTCGGGCTCTGCCCGACATGGTGGGCAGACGGGTGCCCGGCCAAATGTTTTACGGAGTCCACCCTACAGTTTCATTGAAAAATTATGGTCACTATTTGACATCATTTGACTGGCAAGTGACTAAAGTTGGCAATTGAAACCTGTGGGAGCGCGATTTATCGCGCGATATCCCGGCAAATCAATCGCCCGATGAATCGGGCTCCTACCAGTGTTGGGGCAGAAGTTCTTCACACAGCAACGGGTTCACCCAAGAGGTGAGTGGCATCGAATACACAAAACCAAACACCATACGGGCTAACGCATAAAAGGAATCTCTGTAAATCCAAACCCCGCCACGATGCTGCGTTGCTCATAAAAAATTGCTCCTAACATATCAGACATATGCGTCGCCGCAATTTTTTGTTCGCGCCTTGTCTCGCTTAGGATTTTGAATTTATAGAGATCCCTTAAATCTAAGGGGCTGACTGCTTTTCCAGGATGAATGGTTCTTCGCCAATTTTCTCTGTGTCGAAATGCTTGCCTGCCGGAGCAGGCTTCACGCTGGTTGAGCTGACTACGACGATAGTCATTGTCGGAGTTTTGGCGGCGGCGGTTGCCCCCAAATTTTTCGATATCGATGTATTTCAATCCCAAGGTTTTGCCGATCAGGCGCAAGCCTCGTTGCGATATGCACAGAAGGTTGCTATCGCGCAAAGGCGCAATGTGTGTGTGGCGTTTACCGCCAGCACAATAGCTGCTAGTGCCGCCAGCGCCAGCGCCAGCGGAACCGGGAGTGCATGTGATACCAATTTGATCTCGCCGTCCGGGCAGGCCGGCTATTTGATTACTGCGCCTTCGAACGTTACGTTTTCAACAATTCCAGCCGGCTTTAAGTTCGATTCAGTGGGGAAGCCCAGCGTTAGCACTTCAGGGGTGATCGGCACAACCACTATCACCGTCGAGGCGGAGACCGGTTATGTGCACCAATAATCAGAGGGCAGAGGGCGGAGGGCAAATGGTTGTCGTGGCCGTGCCGCTGACGATGGTACACGCACGATCTGGACGCGGAGCGTCAGAGGCCATGTTCCCGCGCGGAGCGTGGGAACAATCCGCATCCCCCATACGCAGCACGGACAAGAATCTGTCCTCTGAACGCGGCATCAGCCTGATCGAGCTGATCATGTTCATCGTCATCGTCAGCGTCGCTCTGGCGGGCGTTATGCTGGTGATGAATACCACCACCAGATACAGCGCCGATCCGCTGATCCACAAACAGGCTTTGACGGTTGCCGAGTCGTTGTTGGAAGAGATCGAGCAGAAGGCTTTTACACATGACAGTGGGCAGTCGCGACAAAATTTTAATGATATTTTTGATTACAACGCGCTTAACCCGGCAAGTGCTACCTATGCGAATAGCTCGGTGGCGGTAGCCGGGTTGGAGAGCTACAGCGTGACTGTTGCGGTAGTGAGTGGTGTAACCCTCCCGGGCGTACAGGCGGCCAGTGCGGCGCAGATAACCGTGGCGGTGACCGAACCCGGCGGACAGGTAATCGAAGTGACCGGTTACAAGGTGGCCTATTGATGCGATTGAACGGACAAATTCAATCCGGATTTACCTTGGTGGAAATGATCATGGTGATCGTCATTACCGGCATTCTCGGCAGCATGGCGGCGGTGTTCATCAAGCTGCCGGTGCAGCAGTATATGGATGTTGCGCGCCGGGCCGAATTGACCGACATCATGGATCTGGCTCTGAGCCGCATGGAGAGCGACATACGCTCGGCGTTACCTTACAGTGCACGGGCATCATCGGCGGCCTGCACCGGTGGTACATGCAATTTCTTGGAATTCTTGCCGAGCAGCGGTAGCGGGCGGTATCTTGCCGTAAGCAGCGTAACGCACCCTGACAACTTGGATTTTACTGTTGCCGATCCCTCATTCGAAGTACTGGGTGCGATGCCAATAATTTCCGCAGGGGATCAGGTAATAGTCATGGGTAATTCGGGTGTGGCCTATGCGGGGAATAATATTGCGTCAGGTGCT
>CAIZNF010000212.1 GCA_903934275.1 uncultured Nitrosomonadales bacterium | reverse complement strand
TAATTTGTTGATTGGCAGCTTCGTAGTGATATTACATATAGGAGGGAAGCATCATGCAAGTAGCGCAAATTCGCTGGTCAATTAATACAGGCTGGGAAGAATCGCCCGATTTCTCCGGCGAAGCCGATCTCGTGCTGACTTTTGCCGATACCAATTTCTTCCAGACCGAAGATTGCTATACGCAATTACGGGGAAAATTTCCCACGGCCCATATCGCCGGATGCTCATCTTCCGGCAGCGTGTTGGGCACTGAAATCAGTGACGGGGACATCGTTGCGACTGTGATCAAGCTCAATCGTGGCAGATTACGAATGGCTGTGACTGACATGACTTCCGGAACTGGAGGCGGCGATATCGGGGCACGCCTGATGGCTGAATTGAGCGGACAGGATTTGCGGCATGTATTCGTTCTGTCTGATGGCCTGCAAATTAACGGCAGCGAATTGGCCAAGGGATTGAATCAGGCAGGCATACCCATAACGGGAGGACTTGCCGGAGACGGCACCCGCTTCGGAAAAACCTGGGTGATGGCCGATGGCCCGGCAAAAACGGGGCGTATTGCCGCACTCGGTTTCTACGGGGATATCACGATCAAAAGCGGATGTTTTGCCGGATGGGAAGATTTCGGCGCAGAGCGGATCGTCACCAAGTCAACAGGCAACGTCGTTTATGAGATTGACAACGAGCCCGCATTGGATCTTTACAGGAGGTATCTCGGTGAACAGGCCAAAGAATTGCCTGCCAGTGGCTTGCGCTTCCCGTTGAGCATACAAGCCGATAAAAACGACAAGGCGCTGATCCGGACGCTGCTGGCTGTCGATGAAGCTGCCAAAAGCCTGACCTTTGCCGGAGACGTGCCGCAGGGCCATCTTTGCAAGTTGATGAGAACGAACTTGGAATCCCTGATCGAAAATGCCGGCCTGGCGGCGCAAGCGGCGCAGCCCGCGCAACCCGGCGCAACCGGCCTGTGCCTGGTTGTCAGCTGCGTCGGCAGGCGTTTGGTCATGGGCCAGCTGACCGAAGATGAACTTGAAATCGTCCAGAGCAAACTGGGCAAATCAACCGCGATTACCGGCTTTTACTCCTATGGCGAACTGGCTCCATTCAGCGATGTCTTGCAGTGTCAATTACACAACCAGACGATGACGCTGACCACCCTTTACGAATAGGTCACCGTATGCATCGCCTGCTCGAACGACAAATAAAACGCTATCTCGGTAAAGACTTACAGCACGATGCAGAGTTTCTGGCATTTCTGGAGGTCGTCAACATCCACTACGAGGAGGTGGAAAAAGAGCAGCGCTTGATGCAAAACGCATTGGCGGTAAATAACGCCGAATTGAATGCGGCAAACAAACGTATGCGCGTGCAGAATACCGAAATGACGCGCACCATGCTGAATACGCTGAGCGATGGTGTGTATGCAACCGGCACGCAGGGCAACCTCATCTTCATGAATGCTGCGGCAGAATCTGTTCTGGGGTGGCAGGAACATGAACTGATTGGCCGCAAGGTGCATGACGTAATACACCACCTCCACCCCGATGG
>CAIZNF010000211.1 GCA_903934275.1 uncultured Nitrosomonadales bacterium | reverse complement strand
CCTACAACGGCGCTTCGCTTAAGCGATGATTCGAGTATCGGAGCATGTGGTGCCTAAAAAACTGACCTCTGAGTAAGCACCACACCGCGCAAGTAAAATGGATAAATCATCATGGCTCCATAGTCAAACGGCTTTCTTCAACGTATCAGACAGCCACATCATGCATTTTTGCAATTTGATGTAATCCTGGCGATGATCAGAACCTGGTTGCATCTCGATCAGTTCGGCTATATCTGCAACATCCTGCACGGAGAATACCGAGAGCATTCCCTTGATCGTGTGCGCCAGATAACGAATTTTATCGCCGTCATTCGCCTCGATTGCGATGCCCAGCTTATCCAGATAACCGGGATAGTCTGCCAGGAATATATGCACCATGTCGCGGAACAAATCCATATCGTCGTCCATCAGCACCAGGGCCTTGTTCAAATCAAAGCTGCACGGCAAGGGTTCATGGATGGCAGGTTTTTTCAGCTGATCCGCAGACGGCGATTTGATTGAGTCCAGCTCGACCCACAGCGCTTCGGTATCAATTGGCTTGGAGAGATAACCGTCCATCCCGGACGCCATGCATTCCTCGCGGGCGCCCGGCATGACGTGGGCCGTGAGGCCAATGATGGGAATATGGCCGCCGTGTTGCCGCTCAAATTCGCGTATTTGTGCGGTAGCTTCATAGCCGTTCATTTGCGGCATATCCACGTCCATCAGAATGACGTCATAGTTCCCGCTTTGCCATTTTTCAACTGCGACAATGCCGTTGTTGGCAACTTCGATGGTATGCCCGAATTTCCCCAGCAGCCGGACTGCCAGCGTCTGGTTGATGGCATTGTCTTCAGCCAGCAGGACGTTGAGGCTGCGTTTGTTGCGCTGGATGGAATGGCGTGTCACCAGCGGGGCTTGTTCAATGCCGGATAAACCTAACGTCTGCATGAGTGAATCGAACAGATCAGACTGGGAGAATGGCTTGAGCAGGTAAGCGGAGATGCCCAGCTCGCGGCATCGGGCAGCATCGCCACGCTGCCCTTCCGAGGTGAACATCATGATAGAAGCAGCGTTAAGCTCAGGGTGTGTACGCAAATATTCGACGACTGCGAAGCCGTTCATTTTAGGCATCTGTGCATCGAGAAGAATCAGTTGATAGTCTTTGCCCTCCCGGTTGGCGCGCTCCAGTTCGGCGATGGCTTGCGGGCCGTCTTCTGCTGAACAGGGATGCATTTTCCAGCGTTTCAGCAGTTCGACAGCCAGTTTTCGGTTGGTGGCGTTGTCGTCCACTACCAGTACGCGCATGTCATCCAGTTGGAGCGCCTCATTGAGCGGCTTGCCTTGTGCGGCGGAGCGTCCGAGCAGAATTTCGAGATGGAATGTGCTGCCCTGGCCGAGCACGCTTTCAACCCAGATACGTCCGTGCATCAGCTCGACCAGGCTGGTGGAAATGGTCAGGCCCAAGCCTGTGCCGCCGTACCTGCGCGTCGTTGAGGTGTCGGCCTGGGAGAACGATTCAAAGATGGTTTTCAGTTTGTTGGCGGGAATGCCGATGCCGGTGTCGCGCACACTGATATGCAAACTGAGCCAGTCTGAATCGGGCTGCGATTTGCCAAGAGCTGCCTTAACGACGATTTCGCCCTTGTCGGTGAACTTGATCGCGTTGCCAATCAGATTGATGACGATCTGGCGCAGTCGCCCAGGGTCGCCCGTCAGTATGTCCGGAATGTCCGGGGCGATGTCCAGCAGTAATTCCAGGCCTTTCTGGTGGGCACGCAAGGCAATTGAACGCGTGGTCTGCGAAAGCATGCTCTGCAGGCTGAAGTCGATCGTGTCGAGCTCTATTTTTCCAGCCTCGATTTTTGAGAAGTCGAGGATGTCATTGACGATGCCAAGCAACGCATCAGCCGAAGATTTGACCAGTTTGATGTATTCTGTTTGCTCGGCATTCAGATCGGTATCGAGTGCGAGTTCGGTCATGCCGATAATGCCGTTCATCGGTGTGCGGATCTCATGACTCATGTTTGCAAGAAAATCGCTCTTTGCACGGCTGGCTTCTTCAGCCAATTCTTTTGCGGCACGCAGCGTTTCTTCGATTTGTTTGCGTTCGGAGATGTCCGCGTTCGAGCCCGCCATGCGCAACGCCCGACCGGAGGAGGTATCGCGTTCAACCACTTTCCCGTTGCTGCTTATCCAGACCCAATGACCATCGCTTTTTTTGACACGATGCTCGACATTGTAAAAAGCCGCTTCTCCCTTCAGTGTCGCAGTGACTTTTGCTTGCGCCAAGGCTCTGTCTTCAGGGTGAATCAATTCGAATAACGCGGTCATGTCAGTCTGTGTTTCTCCGGGTTTCTCGGCAAGAATCTCTGCCCAGCGCTCACTCAGGTAGACACGGTTTTTTTCGATATCCCAATTCCAGAGAGCAATGTCGGAGCCTTCAAGCGCAAGTGTCAGGCGCTGCTGAGACTGTTGAAGCAGTGCCGCGTCTTCCTTGCGCTTGGTGATATCTGTTCTGATTGAGACATAGCGTATCGGTTTGCCATGCTCATCCATGAAGGGAACGATGGTCGATTCCACCCAGTAAAAACTGCCATCCTTACGGCGGTTCCTCACTTCGCCATGCCATACCTCACCCTGGCCAATGGTTTTCATCATGTCTTTGAAGAATTCACGCGAGTGAATGCCGGAATTCAGCAAACGGTGATTCTGCCCAAGCAGCTCCTG
>CAIZNF010000210.1 GCA_903934275.1 uncultured Nitrosomonadales bacterium | reverse complement strand
TGACAGCTAACAGTGCTTAAACGCTAACTCTCCAAGCCACCATACGTGAAACACCACACCATGCGCAGGTGTGCGCTTGGACGAACCCATACATGATGGGCTGGTGCGTGATGGATGGTTTGCAGAGAATTCATGAGTGGATTATCCGGCGGCATGAGAGTCCGTGTCAAATTGTCGCAATGAATTGGGTGCATTCGAAAACGGTGGCTAACAAGCAAAAGCCCCTCTCCCCTTGCGGGATAAACAGCAACTTGGCTACGGTCGTTTGCAACCAAGTCGAATGGCTAGTTGTTTCACCCATAGGGTGTTGGGGCAAGATGACATTAGACATTCCCAAAACGCACAGTGCCGACTAGCGGCCCATATCGGATGTGCGGAAGCACGGTGTGTCATCGCACTGCGCCGTCCCAGCGCCGGCGAGGCTGTCAACGCCAAACGACGATCACGCTGACCGGGCAGCACGCCGATTTCGGTAAACCGAGGGTAGCTGTATACTTTGCCTATATTCATAGGAGCGGTGTGTCATGGTTAAACCAAAAAGCATAGGTATGGTGTCCTTAGGTTGTCCGAAGGCGACCGTGGATTCCGAGCACATTCTCACCCGCCTGCGCGCCGAAGGCTACTTGATTTCCGCCAGCTATCAGGAAGCCGATCTGGTGATCGTAAATACCTGCGGCTTCATCGACAGCGCGGTGGAGGAGTCGCTGGATGCAATCGGTGAAGCGTTAGCCGAAAACGGCAAGGTGATTGTCACCGGCTGTCTCGGCGCGAAAGGCGACGTGGTGCGCCAGGCGCATCCCAAGGTGCTGGCTGTGACCGGGCCGCATGCCGCCGATGAGGTGATGGCAGTGGTGCATCAACACCTGCCAAAACTCCACGACTTCCTCTCAGATTTGGTGCCCGCGCAGGGCATCCGCCTCACGCCGAAACATTATGCCTACGTGAAAATTTCCGAAGGCTGCAACCACCGCTGCACCTTCTGCATCATTCCCAACCTGCGCGGCGACCTGATCAGCCGCCCGGTTGGCGATGTGATGCAGGAAGCGCAGAGTCTGGTCGATGCGGGCGTGAAAGAATTACTGGTAATTTCGCAGGATACTTCCGCCTATGGTGTGGATGTAAAATACCGCACCGGCTTCTGGGGCGGCAGGCCGCTCAAGACGCGCATGATCGAGCTGGCGGCTGCGATGGGCGAACTCGGTAAACCGGGTGAAGGGGGCGCATGGGTGCGACTGCATTACGTATACCCGTATCCGCACGTGGACGAGGTGATTCCGTTGATGGCCGAGGGCAAGATTTTGCCATATCTGGATATTCCGTTTCAACACGCCAACCAACGCATTCTCAAGCTGATGAAACGCCCCGGCAGCAGCGACAATGTGCTGACGCGCATCAGGCAATGGCGCGAAATTTGCCCCGATTTAACACTGCGCAGCACTTTCATCGTTGGCTTCCCAGGCGAAACAGAAGAAGAGTTTGAGGAGTTGCTGGATTTCATCGAAGAAGCGCAACTGGATCGCGTTGGCGCATTCGCCTATTCGCCGGTAGAAGGTGCTGCGGCCAACGAATTGCCCGATCACATCCCGCCTGAAGAGCAACAGGAACGCCTCGCGCGATTGATGCTGCTGCAGGAAGAAATCAGCGAAGAACGTTTAAAACGCAAAGTTGGTCAGACCATCACGGTGCTGGTGGACGAGGTGGATGAGGAAGGGGCAATCGCGCGCAGCTCCGCCGATGCCCCGGAAGTCGACGGCCTGGTGTATATCGAAAATGGACAACAGTTGCCTGTGGGCGAATTTGTTAAGGTGAAAATTATCGATTCGGATGAGCATGATTTGTGGGCGGAGACGGCATAAACCCAAGTGATCGATTAACGTGAAACAACATAAATTAACTTTGAAAAAAATCACCGTGGGAGCGGTCTCCAACGGGGCGTGCAACTGTTTAATTATTCGATGTGTTTGACACCATGCCTGTTAACGTGAAACTCGCGAAGCGATTCGTTTGCCCTTTCTCCCGCTTGCGGGGGAAAGTTGGATAGGGGGAAACGGGCATGGCAAGTTTCATAATCAGGGGTGGCGTGCTTGCCATGACCGTTAGGTCGTCATACCGGCGCAGGCCGCTACCCAGCACTCCGCGTAGCGGACAAAACCATGATGTTGCCCCACTTGCATGGGGGACTTTTTTAATCATCTGGATACCTGCTTGCGCCGGTAGGGCGCAGTGCGTCGATTTTGCAAAGCACAACATTCTTTTGGCGTAACATTACACTTGTGTATGATAAAAGGGAGTAGGCCATGACTGTGCGAAAACCATCGACAAAGACCAGCGTAACAAGTCAAACGACTCCAGCATTCAATGATGCTGTGGGCGGGGAAAAGCTCGCAGGCAATGCGGTTGCGCCAAAACCAAAGAGAGCAGTACATCATGCCGCGCATAAAATATCTTCCGACCCGGCGGTGATCGCCCAGATCGAAGCGGTGAGCCGTTCGCCAGCCGCATTGGCGGTGGCGCACGCCCGGCACGGCTCAGATGAAGATAGCGATTATGCACCCCTGCCGGCAAGCTACCCTTACCGCACGCGGATACGCACCAAAGATTATGAAGCGCAAAAAGCCAAGTTACAGATCGAGTTGTTGAAGGTGCAAAACTGGGTGAAGGAAGCGGGGCAAAAAATCGTGGTGCTGTTCGAGGGGCGCGATGCCGCCGGCAAAGGCGGTACGATCAAGCGTTTTATGGAACATTTGAATCCGCGTTCCGCCCGGACCGTAGCGCTGGAAAAACCGTCGGATATCGAACGCGGCCAGTGGTATTTCCAGCGTTATATCGAACACCTGCCGACGGCGGGCGAAATGGTGTTTTTTGACCGATCCTGGTACAACCGCGCCGGTGTGGAGCGGGTGATGGGTTTTTGCACGCCGAGTGAGCATCTCGAATTCATGCGCCAGACACCGCAACTCGAACGGATGCTCGCCAATAGCGGCATCCGCCTTTACAAATTCTGGTTCTCGGTAAGCCGCGAAGAGCAGTTGCGGCGTTTTGTCTCGCGCCGCGACGACCCTCTCAAGCACTGGAAGCTGTCACCCATCGATATCAAATCGCTG
>CAIZNF010000209.1 GCA_903934275.1 uncultured Nitrosomonadales bacterium | reverse complement strand
GTCACCGCATCGTAGCCGCGAATCTCCTGAACCTTGAGGATGTCGATACCGTATTCCTCGCTGCCCAGTGTAAAAGTCAGCAGCTCGCGGCTACCGCCTTCTACCGCCGTTCCTTCGTTTGCTTGCATGGTGTTCTCCCTTCGGTTTGTTTGCGTTATTGGTTATTCATTCAACATCGTTATTCGCGTAGGCCGGGCACCAGGGCAATCGCATCAAAATTGCGATAGAAATTAACGGATGAAATATTTAATAAACAATGAGTTAATCATATTTTTTGTGTGCAACAGAAAAGTCGGCATCAACCTTGCCCAAGCTCGCAAACCGAAAGGTCGTGGTCATAACGCTCGAATGACAATGAATATGGGCAAAACTTATTATCTTCGGCTATCTTACTGCAATTTTTTTGCAATTTGATGCGATTGCCCTGGGCCGGGCACGGAGAGGCAACCTTATTGGCCTTTCAAGCATCATACTCTGTTCGAGGTTGAGGGTGCTGAGCAAACCTTATTGGCCGTGCAAGCATCATTTACCCATTTCCAAAAAACCGAAGCCACCTTCTGAAAATGCAGAATTTTGTCAAAAACATGATCCGCCCCGACGTCTTTGCAAGCCTTGATGTAGTAGTCGTCAACATAATTGGTCAGCACGATGGTCTTGGTTGAGGGATGGTTTTTCTTGATGTATTCCAGCACGGTAATCCCTGATCCGGGTTTGAGGTTGAGATCGTGAGTCACCACATCGGGCAGCAGCTTGCCGATGCGTTTGATCGCACCCAATTCATCCCCCGCGTAACCGACTACCGAGGCACCGGGTATATGGGACAGCATGGTTTGCAAGTGTCCGCGCACAGTTTCCGAATCTTCCACAATAAAAACTTTCATCTCGCCTCTCCTCAATTTGCTCCGTAGGTCAATTTGGAAAATCGCTCCCGCTCATACAGACGCTGGGTGGCACTCTGCCGGTTTGAAATCGTATGGATAAGTTTGCAGCACCGGTTTCATCAGAATGTCCTCCTCGAGGATGTGATTGCTCAGCCAGTCGCTCAAAAGCTCGGAATAATGCCCCGCTGCATCTTTATCCCAAACACCGTTTTTGGCCGCCATCACATCTCTCATGAAATAAAGCGTCTTCATTACACTTTCGTGAGCCAGCTTGTTTTTGATGAAAGGTAGCTTGACCGCTTGCGCAATCAGTTCTTCATTCGCAAAATGAACGACCAGATAATGCTCAATCTGGTCGAACGCCTCAGCCAGGGCAAAACTGTCCATCTTTTTAATCATGACCTCCGCACCGTTGACCATCGTGATTAGCCGCTTGTGCTCTGAATCGATCATGGCATTTCCCACACTCAGAGACTCCGCCCACACCAATCGCATCATGTTCTCCTTGAAATCTGAACGAACTTGGCAATATCTTTGTTGCGTCAATTTGTAAGGCTGCCAACGAGGAAGATATTCCTTTGCAAGCTGTTTGGGTATCAGCGAAACGGAAATCTTGCTACAGACTTTTGGAAATTTGACTACAGAGTTTGTCTGGTGCTGAAAAATGTGAAATGCGAAGAATGAAGGTCATCATGTTGATTACAAACATGATGAAAGTTTGCCAGAAATTGGGTACGGCTTTCTCGAGAGAAGACTAGCGGGGGTGTTCTAAATTACGGGGGTGAAGAGGATGCCAAATGCGCACTATTTTGTAGTCGTTGCTGGTCGTTGCAAAAGCTGTTTATCGATGGCGTAGTGCATCAGCTCGGCGGTGTTGTGCAGGTGCAATTTCTCCAGGATGTTGCTGCGGTAGGCGCTGACAGTCTTTACGCTCAAGGTCAGGGCGGAGGCAGCTTCTGTAACGGTTTTGGCGGAGGCCAGCAGCAGGAATACCTCATATTCACGATTCGACAGGGTTTCGTGCGGGAGCTTCCCGTCCGGTGCGCTGAGCTCGTTGGCGAGCATTTCGACCACTGCCGGGCTGACATACCTTTTGCCGCCCAGCACGCAGCGCACCGCCTCAACGATGAGTTCCGGCGCACATTCTTTGTTCAAGTAGCCGGATGCCCCGGCTTTGATGAGGCGCACGGCGAATTGATCTTCAGGGTAGGAGCTGATGATCAGCACCGGTAATTTTGGTTTTTCCTTCCGCGCCTGCTTGAGCAGATCGATGCCGCTTATGCCCGGCATGGCAATATCGACAAGGGCCACATCGCAGTCGTTCCCGAAAAGCCAGCTCATTGCGTCGACGGCGTTGGCGTAGCTTGCCACCACTTTCATCTCGCCGGTTTTTTCCAGGATAGTCGTCAATCCCTGGCGCACCATATTGTGGTCGTCAACAATCAGGATGCGGATCATGCTGCCTCCTCCGGTCTGGCGGACAGAGGTAATGTAACCTGCACTTTAAACCCGCCTTCCGTGGCATGTGTGGGAGGGAAGCTGATCTTGCCACCCAGTAGTTTGACGCGCTCGATCATGCCGGACACGCCATAGTGCGCCGATGAATCGGTACATTTTTCCGGTATGCCGCGCCCGTTGTCGGTGATCGACATGAAGACTTCTTCATCATTATGGAAAAATTCGATTTCCACACTGGTTGCACCCGAATGTTTTGCCACATTGGAGAGCGCCTCCTGGGAGATGCGGAACAGCGAGCTGGAGCGTTGCTTATCCAGATTACCTATATTGCCAACACAGTTTACACCGCACTTGATCCCGCTATGCTTGTGGAATTGTACGGCTTGCCATTCCAAAGCCGCCAGCAGTCCGAGTTCGTCGAGTATGGGCGGGCGCAGCCCGGTGATAATGCCCCGCATGACATTCGCCGCGTGATCGATTTTCATTGACATGCTCTCGACATGTTCAAGAAGCGGTGTTGCTTTTTCGTTTTCAGAAAGCTGCGTTTTCAACCAATTGGCTTCCAGTTTCAAGTTGAGCAGCGTGCCGCCCAGATCATCATGTATTTCTCGCGCGATATTGGCCTTTTCCTCTTCACGCGCGTCCAGGATATGCGTGGAGAAGTTGCTCAGTTCGCGCTTCATCTGCATGCGTTCAGTGATGTCGCGAGCGAGCACAATAAAGCGGGGGGACGCCGAGTTTGCTTTGCGTGAAACGGAAAGTTCAAACCAGAATTTACCCTGCGCAAGCTGCAATTCATAGCGTTTGCCGATTGAAAAACCCTTTTCATGCGCTTCCGCTATTGCCGACATGCACACATCAGCCATATCCTGAGGAAGGACATCGGAGAATTTTTTGCCCAGGAATACTTCGGGGGGCGCCGCCAGCAAATCGGCACGAGGGGAATGGTAGTCATGAATACGCCCATCCAGCCCAACATCAAACAACAGGTCTGGAATAGCGTCAAGTATGGATTGCAGTCTGTTTTTGCTGTCCAGCAACTCATTTTTGACCCGATTGCTCTCGGTGATGTCGATGATAACAAGGCGAAGAGAAATCGATTTGTTTAATACGTCTTTATGGGTTGGGGGATCATCAGAAATGTGAGAGCTTAGAGAATCACCTGTCTTTAGCGACGTTATCTGGGCAGGAAAGCTGGAGCCGTCGAGGCGCTGGAGCGATAGTTCGCAACTTTGCCGCCCGTCGCGCCGCAGTACATCTCTAAAATGGAGAGTCCATGGATCGACACACTCAGGGCTGACGAAGCGTGCGAAGTATTTATTGAGCAACTCCTGGCGTTCCACTCCCAATAGCGCTGCGCCAGTGAGATTCACCTCGGAGATCGTGCCTGCGCGATTGAGCGTGAGGTAGCCAACAGGAGCTAATTCATAAAGATCCACGTAGCGGTCATTCATTTCTTCTATGACGGCCTGATTTCGATGCAGCTCTTCGTTCTGCATTTGCAGTTCGATCTGATGCACCTGAAGTTCGTGCAACAGTTTTTCGGCAGGTGGCGGTATCTGCTTCGGCGCTTTTGTGCGGGCGAGTTTCCCCTCGGCGGCGGTACGTAGCGAATCTTTTTTGGTTGGTTTTTTGCTCAAGGTAAATCCTTATCCTTACTGACTGATGTTACGCACCTTCTATTTATCCGCAGATGACGCAGATTCACGCAGATTAAAAACAATTCGTTTATGTTCAAGGCGTGGCGCACCGAAGTTTAGGAGTAATGCGCGATGCAGGCTCGAAGCCTTGTGGT
>CAIZNF010000208.1 GCA_903934275.1 uncultured Nitrosomonadales bacterium | reverse complement strand
TGCTTCACCACATGCAGCGGGTGCAGCTTGAGCCCGTCAACGCCGATATCCAACACAGTATCGAGGCTGGCGTGGTAATGCGATTCGTCTTCCCCGGGCATGCCGAGAATCAGGTGGGTACACAAGGGAATCCCGCGCTGTCGCGCCGCAACGGCCACTTCCCGATATTCCTTCAGGCCGTGACCGCGGTTAACTCGGCGCAAGGTTTCGTCGAATGCCGACTGCAGGCCGAGTTCCAGCCATACGATAAACCCTTTCTCGCGATATCCGGCGAGCAGATCGAGCACTTCGCCTGACACGCAATCTGGCCGTGTGCCGACCGAAAGCCCGACGATGTCATGCTGCGTCAATGCCTGGCGATAGAGCGCATCCAGTTCCAACACATCCGCGTAGGTATTGGTATAGGCCTGAAAATAGGCAATGAACTTTTTCGCGCGCGTGCGCTTCGCAATGGCGCGCCGCCCGCTGTTAAACTGCGATTCCAGCGTAAGCGGTTCGCGCCCATTAGGGTTGAATGAGTTATTGTTGCAGAACGTGCAGCCGCCGACACCCTTTGTGCCATCGCGGTTTGGACAGGTAAAACCGGCATCGAGGGCGATCTTGTGTATCCGCTCGCCGTGACGCGCGAACAGGTATTGACCGAAGGTGTGGATGTAGTCAGAGATAGCCATGATTCAATGTGAGAAGACTAGCACGCAGCCAAGGCTTGTTCAACCGGAATAGATACATGGTTATTTCGCCCGTTCAGCACTGTTGACAAACGCAGCCACCACCGGGGCGTGATCCGAAGGGCGCTCTGATTTGCGGGGTATTTTATCTATCACGCAGTTTTCGCAAAAGGCGGCGAGTGGTTCGCTGATCAGGATGTGGTCAATGCGCAACCCCCTGTTGCGGGGGAAAGCCATCATGCGATAGTCCCACCAGGAATAGGATTTTTCCGCCTGCTCAAACATGCGAAAACTGTCGTGCAGACCGATCCCCAACAGGTTCTGAAATTCTTGCCGCTCCGCTTCACTGACCAGTATGTTGCCCTGCCAAGCTATCGGGTCATAGACATCTCGGTCTTCCGGCGCGATATTGTAATCGCCCAGCAGCGCCAGTTCAGGATAGCGTGCCAGCTCCTGTTTCAGACAACAACGCAGCGCGGCGAGCCACGCAAGCTTGTATTGGTATTTATCGGAATCGACGCTCTGGCCGTTCGGCACATACACGTTCACCACGCGGATGCCACCGATTGTAGCTGCGATGACGCGCTTCTGCTCATCGGCGAAATCCGGGATACCCATCCGCACATCGCTGGCGGGTGCGCGGCTTAGGATCGCCACGCCGTTGTAGGTTTTCTGCCCGCTGAATACGCTGTGATAACCCGCTGTTTGCAATTCAGCCTGCGGGAAATCGCAGTCCTGCTGCTTGGTTTCCTGCAAGCACAACACATCGACCGTATTCGCGGCAAGCCAGTCCAGCACCTGCGGCAAGCGCACTTTCAGCGAATTGACGTTCCAGGTGGCAAGTTTCATGGTGCTGCGGAATCGGTCGGAGAGACTTGGCTAGAGGCGGGAGTAGGTGGAACGGCATCCGACGGCTTGGGTGCTCGATATGGCGCAGCCTTTGGATAACCGGCAATATCTAACTCATAATTCCATTGGTCGGCCAGAAAATCTTTCAACAAAGTTTTGCCTATGAACAGCGCGGGTACGTTATCAAAATTGTAGAGTGCTTTAAATGCATCAATTTCCTCTTTGGTTCGCAACAACTTTTCACTGAACGGAATGCCGCGCTTGCCCAACAAATCGCGCGCTTGATTGCAGGGTTCGGTGCAGTTTTCCGCGACATACAAGGTAACCGAAAAATTCTGTTGCGCGCGGCGTGTTTCATAGGGCAGGTATTCATCAGGAGCGGTGGCATCGGAGAACTTCCTGATTTCAACCTGTCCGGCACCAAGCGGAATTACATCGCCGTAGTGTACTTTTCCCTGCACGTCCACCCAGCGATATAGCGCGCCCGCTTGCGCGTTAAACGATACACCCAACAAACAACCCAACAACAAAACGATGCGCTTCATTTCGCCTCCTAACGGGCATAATGCCAAGAACACCCCCACGGTGACTTTTTTCAAAGTTAATTTTTGTTGCTTCACATCAATGCGTTTCGAGCAGCCCATTATGCCGCAACAATGCATCGATGCTCGGCTTGCGCCCGCGAAACGCGCTGAACGAATCCATCGCGCCACGGCTGCCGCCCATAGCCAGTATCTCGCTACGGAAGCGTGCGCCCACATCCGGATTGAGCACGCCGTTTTCTTCGAACAGGCTGTACGCGTCGGCGGACAGCACCTCCGCCCATTTATAGCTGTAATAACCCGCCGCATAGCCACCGGCGAAGATATGCGAAAAACTGTGCGGGAAACGGTGGAACGCGGGCGGAATCAGCACCGCCACTTCGGCGCGCACTTCGTCGAGTAGTTGCAGGATGGATTTCGCGCCACCCGCCTCGAAGTTGCTGTGCATCAGCATATCGAACAACGAAAATTCTATCTGGCGCAGAGTTTGCAGGCCGCTCTGGAAATTTTTTGCGGCAAGCATTTTATCGAACAGCGCACGTGGCAGTGCCTCGCCGCTGTCCACTTGGCGCGTCATGCCGCGCAGCACATCCCATTCCCAGCAAAAATTTTCCATGAACTGGCTGGGCAATTCAACCGCGTCCCACTCCACGCCGTTAATGCCGGACACGGCGAGGTCTTCCACTTCGGTGAGCAGGTGATGCAGGCCGTGACCGAATTCATGGAACAGCGTGATCACTTCGTCGTGGGTGAACACTGCGGGCTTACCGCCCACCGGCGGTGAGAAGTTGCAGTTCAGATAGGCAACCGGTGTCTGAATGGCCCGATTTTTCAACGCATCCGGTGCAAGGCGACGGCGCGTGATCACGTCATCCATCCACGCCCCGCCGCGTTTGCTGCTGCGCGCGTACATATCGAGATAGAACTGGCCGACCAGTTGCCCCCGTATGTCGCGGATGTCGAAAAAATGTACGTCGTCATGCCACAATGGCGCAACGGAAGGCTTGATCTGCAAGCCATATAACGTTTCGACCAACTTGAACATGCCGGGCAGCACCGCATCTTCCGGGAAATATTGCTTCACTTCCTGCTCGGAAAAGGCATAGCGTTGCTCGCGCAGTTTTTCGCTGGCATAGCCGATATCCCATGACTGCAGTTCATGCAGCCCTAATTCGGCACGCGCGAATCCGCGTAATTCGTCCAGATCTTTTTCGGCAAAGGGGCGCGCGCGCTGCGCCAGCTCGCGCATGAATTCGGCCACCTGTTGCGGCGAATCCGCCATCTTGGTAGCCAGCGACAATTCGCCAAAATTGGCAAAGCCCAACAGGCTAGCCTCCTCGCCGCGCAGCCCGATGATCTCATCCATCAACGCGGTGTTGTCCCAGTCCGGCTTGCCGAATTCGCTGGCGCGCGTGCCATAGGCGCGATACATCTTTTCGCGCAACGCGCGGTTATCGGCGTATTGCATGACCGGCATATAGGACGGTGCTTTTAAAGTAAATAGCCAGCCTGGCCGATTAGCTGCCTGCGCCGCCTCCAGTGCCGCTTGCAGCACATCTTCTGGCAGGCCGCTCAATTCGTTTTTATCGCCGATCACCAGTGTGTAATCATTGGTCGCATCGAGGATATTGTCGGAAAATCGCGAAGACAATTCAGCCATGCGCTCCTGAATTTCCAGATAGCGCGCCTTCTTATCCTCCGGCAGCTCAGCACCGCCGAGGCGAAAATCGCGCAATTCATTCTCGATGATTTTTTTTCGCGCCGCGCTCAAACCGCCGAATTCAGGGCTATTGCGCAACACCTTAAACTTCTCGAACAGCGCGAGATTCTGGCCGAGTTCGGCATAATATTGGGTGATTTTTGGCAGCGTGGCGTTATACACCTCGCGCAATTCCGGGCCATTCATCACCGCATTCAAATGCCCGACCGGCCCCCATGCGCGCGACAGCCGCTCGTTGGCATTTTCCATCGGCACGATAAAATTCTGCCAAGTTGGCGGCGCGTTATCACTGAGTAGTCGTGCGATCAGTGCGCGGTTTTCCGCCAGCAAATGTTCAATTGCCGGTGCGACATGTTCTGGTTTGATCTCCGAAAAACGCGGCAGACCTGAAAAATCAAGTAGTGGGTTCATAAATGAGTTGAAAATAAATACTGGGGCGGCAAATTTTACGGTCACATTTTACAACGGGAATCCTCCAAAAATTCAGAGTTCGCCCAAACACAGATGACATTTTAAAATGTTGGTCAACCTGAGCCGGGTAGTTGAAACTTGTGGGAGCGCGATTTATCGCGCGATTGCCCGGCCAAATCTTTCGCGCGATAAATCGCGCTCCTACATATTTCAACTGCTGATTTTAGGGTCAATAGCGCAATAACGTAGAAGGGCGGATTCTATCCGCCAGATATAGCTGTCGGGCGCAGCCCGACCTACAAATTATTCCCATTTGAAGGGAAGGTGATGTCACTCCTCACGCCGCCGCAACGCGCGCCACATCCAGCCCCCAAACAGCAGCAATACCACCATTCCCAACCACAGCGGCCAGCGCACCGGCTGATTCCATTTGCGGCGCAGTTGATCGCGCTGCGCGGCATTGACGCGCCAATATTTGAGCTTATTGTTTGCCATTACGTTGGGTTTTACGTTATACAGCCAGCCGTGCTGCAACACATAACTCTTTGGATGAAAGCCCCACAACCACGGCGAATCGCGGCGCAATATTTCCAGCATGTTGTCGATGATGGCCTGCCGCGCCGGGCTGTTTTCCATGTTTTTCATCTGGTCGAACAGCAGGTCGTATTCCGGGTTGCTGTAATTCGCCGCATTCTCGCCGCCCTTGCCCACCTTGGCTTGCGCGCCGTGCAACAAAAATAAAAAATTCTCCGGGTCGGGGTAGTCGGCGTTCCAGCCAAAGTAAAACATCTGCGTGTCACCCTTGCGGATCTTGTCCTGGAAGCGGTTGTAGTCGGTGCTGCGCACCACCAGTTGCACGTTGATTTTGTCGAACTGTTTCCTCATCCAGTCGAGGCGTGCCTTGTTGCCCACGCCATTTGCGGTAGTGTCCAGATTAATCACCAGCGGCTGGCGGGTTTGCGCATCCAAGCCATTCGGGTAGCCCGCTTCGGCGAGCAACCGCCTAGCTTCCTCGATGGGTTTACGCTTCGGCGCGCTGCCCACCCAGTCATACACAGCATGGTTGATGCCCGCCTTGCCCTCGCGGTAGCCGAAGATGCCGGGTGGAAGCGGCGATTGGGCGGCGATGCCGCGCCCGTTGGCGAAAATGGACACAAATTCTTCGAAATCCACCGCGATTGCAATCGCCTGGCGCAATTTGCGTGAGCGATCAGATGACCCTCCCACCACGGGGTCAAGCCAGTTGAAACCGGTATACATGGTGGAAGTCGAAACCGCCGTCGAAAGCCTGATACCCTGCGCGTTCATCTCGTCGGTCACGGTAGTTTCACCACCGATGTTCACCTGCACCGCTTGGTCGAAGCTGTCCGAGCTAATGCCCGAGGCGTCGTAATAACCTTGCAAAAATTTGTTCCAGTAAGGGATAGTTTCCTTTTCCAGGCTGAATATCACCCTGTCGATCAACGGCAACGACTTACCCGCATCCACCAACAACCCGGCTTGCGCATCGCCCGCTTCACCCTCTGCCGGGTAGCGTTCGCTGTCGTAATACGGGTTGCGGCTCAACACCATACGCTGGTTAGGGTTGTTTTCGGACAGGTAATATGGCCCGCTGCCCACCGGCCACCAATCCAGTGTCAGGTTGCGTTCACGCATCCCCGGTTGTGCGTAGAACCGCTCTGCTTCATGCGGCATCGGCGCAAAGAACGGCATCGCCAGCCAATAAGCGAATTGCGGATATTTGCCATGCACCTCGATGCGGTAAGTGTGCTCGTCCACCACCTGCACTCCGGGCAGAGGGTAGGCATTGAGGTCGAGAAATGCATCTGGATTTTTTTTCAGCGCCTGCTGCAATGCCGCGGCGTAGTCTTTCAGTCCCACGATGTATTCGCCCATCACACCGAAAATCGGCAAATGCAATTGCGGGTGCGCCAGACGCTTGATCTGGTAAACATAATCAGCCGCCGTGACAGCGCGCGTGCCACTATGTTTAAAATCACTCAGCGCATGAATGTCGCGCAAATCATCCGGCGTTACATGGTGATACTCCGGCTTGCCCTGCGCATGCTTGTCAAACATATTCCGGGCAAACGCCGGATGCGGCTGATAGCGCATGTTCGGTTTGATACGGATTTCATATACGCTGAAGGCGATTTTTTCCGCTGGTGCATTGTCCGGCAACGGGCGGTGATTCTTGTCCAGATAGCGCACGGTTGGCATCCCGCTGGCGGACAAAGGGATCAGCTCGTAAGGGCGCTTCAGGTAATGGTATTGCAGGGGAGGAGCATAAATCTGCGCGAGAAACTCATACTCGTTCTCGCTGTATGCCTGCGCCGGATCGAGATGTTTGGGGCGCTCGGTAAATGCGGTGTAGAGAATCGACTTGCCCTCGTCCGCCGCCGGATAAGGATTATTCAGCAAACCGCCGTCACAGGCGGAAAGCAATACAATTAACAGGGAAACAGCCACGGCTCTCATGAGGCGAAGTTTAACCCAAGCCGGAGCCAAAAAGTGCCGCGTAGAAGCGCGGATTTCCGCGCGAAAGGTTTGCTGTTCCCATGCCGCGAAATGGGTTAGATAGACTATCGCGCGGTAAACCATGCTCCCACAGAAATCAGTCAACAATCCCAGTCGTAGGAGCGCGGATTTCCGCGCGAAGGGTTTGCTGTTTTCATGCCGCGAAATGGGCCGGATAGGCTATCGCGCGGTAAACCGCGCTCCCACACCCCCGGGGCGGACTCCAGGTCGCGCTGTACCGGATCGCGGACTGGAGTCCGCTGCTACGGTTGATTGGCTGTGCATCAAAATTCTTGTCTCATCATTTGACCGGCAAGAGACTAAAGTTTGATTTAATCACCGATGTTATACTTACGCGCACTTTAGATTAACCTCACACATGGAGAAACACATGAAACGATTTTTGATGATGTTGACAATTGCCTTAGCTAGCGCAAGTTTATTCGTCGCAACGGCTGAAGCCAAACGCTTTGGCGGGGGCGGCAGTATCGCCAAACAGCGTACGATGGCTCCCCAGCAGGCGCAAAAAGCACCTGCCGCCGCGCCCGCACAGGCTCCCGCTGCAGCGCCAGCCCCTGCCGGCAATAAGTGGCTTGGGCCATTGGCTGGCTTGGCCATTGGCGCTGGCTTGGGCGCGTTGTTTGCTGGCGGCTTGGGTGGTTTGGGCGGCGCAATGGGCAGCATCCTGATGGCACTGGCCGCAGCCGCTGTAGTGATGTTCCTGATCGCGAAATTTCGCAAACCACAACAGCCCGCGATGCAATATGCCGGAGCGGGCGCGCCATACAACGAGCCTCAATCAATACAACAACCGCTGGCTGGCGGCAGCACCGCGCCCGCAGCAGCATCTGCCACCCACGCGCGAAATATCCCTGCGGATTTTCCGGTGGAAAGCTTTTTGCGTAGCGCCAAGACTTCGTTTATCCGCTTGCAGGCAGCAAATGACCGCAAGGATTTGAACGATATCCGCGAATACACTACGCCGGAGATGTTTGCGGAAATCTCGATGCAAATGCAGGAGCGCGACGATGCGCAGCAAAAGACCGAGGTGGTCTCGATCAGCGGCGAATTGCTGGAAGTGTCCGAAGAAGGCGATTGGGCGATTGCCAGTGTGCGCTTCACCGGCCAATTGCGCGAAAACAATGGAATGCCGGATAACGTGGATGAAATCTGGCATGTGCAGAAAAACTTGCGTGATGATAAGTCGATGTGGCTGTTGTCCGGCATTCAACAAACCACATTGCATTAACCCGAATAAATTTTTAGCCCGTCATTCCCGCGAAAGCGGGAATCCAGTTGATTTAATAATCCCCGCGCAGCGAGACAAAAAAGTGGTTTTGTCCGCTTCGCGGAGCGTTTTCATAGCCGGATTCCCGCTTTCGCGGGAATGACGAAGCTATTAGTCTCTAAACTGGCCAAATGATGTCAAAATCTGTGAAACTTTTAAACGGGCACCCGCGTGACAAGGCTTCTAATACAAAGCCAATCAACCAACCGTAGGAGCGGTCTCTAGGCCGCGATGGGACTTAAAAAATTGCGGCCTAGAGACCGCTCCTGCGCACCATTTTTTTGGTTCCGGCTCGCCCCGCTTAGGGTTAAACCTTGTGATTGAAAATTAACATGCGTCTATTCCGCTTAATCAATATTATTTTTGTTGTGCTGCGCTTCGGCTTGGCCGAATTTGCGCTGGCTCATATGCGTGTGCGCTGGCTGCGCATCCCGCTGATCGGTCTACTGCTTCTGCGCAACTCGTCGAAACCGAGGGTCGTCCGGCTGCGCCTTGCGCTGGAGAATCTCGGCCCGATCTTCGTCAAGTTCGGCCAACTGCTTTCCACCCGACGCGATTTGCTGCCGACTGACCTCGCAGACGAGCTCGCCAAGCTACAGGATCAAGTACCCCCTTTCCCGTCATCGCAGGCCATCGCCTTGCTGGAGGCCACCTACCGCAAGCCGTTGCGCGAGGTATTTCAGAGCTTTGAGGAAACGCCAGTCGCCAGCGCGTCGGTTGCGCAAGTGCATTTTGCGGTGTTGCCGGACGGGCGCGAAGCGGCGGTGAAAATCCTGCGCCCCGGCATCGCACCCGTGATTGCGCATGACATCGCACTGCTGAATATCTGCGCCGGCCTGATGGAATGGTTGTGGTCGGACGGGCGGCGTCTCAGGCCTCGCGAGGTAGTGTGCGAATTTGAAAAGGTTTTGCGCGACGAGCTGGATTTGATGCGCGAATCGGCCAACTGCAGCCAGCTCAAACGCAACTTTGCCAACTCGGAATTACTGCTGGTTCCCGAAGTATATTGGGATTTTTGCACCAGCGATGTAATGGTAATGCAGCGCATGTATGGTATGCCTGTCAGCCAGGTGGCGGAGCTACGCAAAGCGGGCGTAGACATTCCGAAGCTTGCCGAAAATGGCGTGGAAATTTTTTATACCCAGGTATTTCGCGACGGTTTTTTTCACGCCGACATGCACCCCGGCAACGTGCAGGTGGCGGCGGACGGGCGCTACATTGCGTTGGATTTTGGCATCATGGGCACTCTCACGGATACCGACAAGCATTACCTCGCGCAGAATTTCATCGCATTTTTTCAACGCGATTACAAACGCGTTGCCGAGGCGCACATTGAATCCGGTTGGGCACCTGCCGAAACCCGCGTAGATGAGCTTGAATCCGCGATACGCGCGGTGTGCGAGCCTATTTTCGACAGACCGCTGCGCGAAGTGTCATTTGGCCGTGTGCTGTTGCGCCTGTTCCAGACATCGCGCCGCTTCGGCATCGAAGTCCAGCCGCAACTGGTACTGTTGCAGAAAACGCTGCTCAACATCGAGGGACTGGGCTTGCAACTCGACCCGGAGCTGGATTTATGGAAAACCGCCAAACCCTGGCTGGAACGCTGGATGAGCGAACAAATCGGCTGGCGCGGGCTGCTCAAAACCCTGCGCAAAGAAGCGCCGCATTACGCCACTTTGTTGCCGCAACTGCCGCGCCTGCTACACCGCCAGTTGGCCGGTAACGCCGCCAACCGGAGCGATGACAATACCTTGCGTGAAATGCTGGAGCGGCAAAAACGCTACAACACCAGGCTCACACTGCTCAACTTGTTGCTGCTGGGTATTGTTGCCTGGGGAATTTTTGGTTTCAGCATAATGTAGGTCGGGCAGCGCCCAACAGCTTTGTGCGTTAGCCCGTATGGTGTTTGGTTTTTGTGTATTCGATGCCGCGCACCTTTTGGGTGATGCCATTACTGTGCGAAGAACTCTTGCCCCGGCACCGGTAGGAGCACGATTTATCGGGCGATTGGTTTACCGTGCAATCGCGCGATAAATCGCGCTCCTACAGGTTTCAACTGCCAGTTTTAGTATTAATGGATAGCATGTAAACTTTTCAAATCAAACCGCTCGCGACTCTTGGTTTGCCACGTATTTTCCCCGGTAATCCGGCGCATTGAATATCGCCTCAGGGTAACCCGCATACGCCGCGTTGCGCTGCAATATTTCTTGCAGCAACGGAAAAATCCACTCCGGCACACTCACCCCTAGCGTAAATGGCTGCACCGGCTCAGGAATGCCGCGCAACTCCACCTCCACGCGATAAGTGATCTCCACCATAAACACCACACGATCACGCAATATTGCCGTCAGACGCAAACCGAGTTCCACCAGAAACAGGCCCTCCTCGCCCAGCTGCTTGGCATTGACGCTACCATCCAAAGCATAAACGATCTCCTGCAACTGCGTATCTTCAACACGACCAGTCGGATTTTCCACCGACAAATCACACAAATAATGACGGCCCACAAAAAAGCCGATTTGAGCACTTTCCATGCTTCCCTCGTTTTCGTCGGCGACCTGCTGTTCAACCGTTTCCTGCTCGGACATTTTCACCCCACCAATATAAACAGCCTGTACAGACCGTCAAACAATCACTTCACCAATCACCCCGAAACCGGCAATTGAAGCCTGTAGGAGCACGATTTATCGCGCGATTGCTCGGCAAATCGATCGCCTGCTAAATCGGGCTCCTACCGGTGCCGGGGCAAAAGTTCTTCGCACAGCAACGACATCACCCAAAAGGTGAGTGGCATCGAGTACACAAAAACCAAACACCATACGGGCCAACGCATAAATAGGAGAGGCCAGCTACTCTTTCTGGTCACTTACCAATCAAATGATGTCAAAATGTGACCAGAGTTTTGTGTTAACAAATTATTATCAACGCGTTAAATGGCATCCGTAGGGTGGGCTTTGCCCACCCTGTCGGGCAGAGCCCGGCCTACATTTTGGTTCCGGCTCGTCCGGCTTGGGATAAATGACTGCTTTTTTAGAGTCACTTCACCGCGACAATTTTTTCCAGCGCAAAGGTACGATTTTGCAACCTGCCCTCCGCATCCAGCACCGCGAACGTCACACCCTTTTTCATCTCCAGCTCGGCGAAATCAACCTCGGTAAAGATAGAACTCCCGTTCAACGAATCGAGGCTAAACATCTGCAACTTATTACCGGCATCATTCACCCGAAAAATCGTCTTGGCCTGCACATCCTTTACCCGCACCTCTGCAAGAATCATGGGCATGATGCTGGTCACCTCCAGCCGTTTGCCCTCGCTGTTCAGGCGCACCGACACCACGCGTGAAAAATCCATCGACGCTTTTTCCATCTCCTGCTGCCGCTGCAGGTGAACATTGCCGACAACCGGCTGCACGCTTTGCGGCGGCACCTCGGAAGGCTTGCACCCCGCCAGCAGAAACGCCAGAAGAAACAGCCATCGCATTCTCATTTTACCCCCCTTATTTGGCATGCTTCTTCAGCAACTCGATCATATCCTTATTGCCCCGCTGTTCCGCCTTTTCCAGCGCGCTCAACCCGGCTTCCGGGCGCACCTTCGGATCAGCGCCCGCCTCCAGCAGCAACTTTACCATACTCTTATTGCCGCGTTCCACAGCCAGCGAAAGCGCATTGAATCCCGCCGCATCCAGCTTCACATCGGCACCCTTCACCAGCAGTGCTTTCGCCACATCCTCCTGCCCGTTGAATGCCGCGCTCATCAGCGCCGTCATCCCGTTTGCCTGGCGGGCATTGGGATCCACACCGGCCGTCACCAGCAACTCTGCCACCTTTGCCGACTTCTCGGACTTAGTGCTCTCCAGCAACACCTCCGGAGTCTGGGCCACTTTCATTTTCTCCAGCTTCTGCTTTGCTTCATCCGGCGTTTCCTGGCCGCAGCCCGACAACAGCAATACAACCGCCAGAAACAGCAACGTCTGATTTTTCATTATTAACATTCTCCAATGCAAGAGCAAAGAAATTACAACACAACCGAGCGCACCCGCAAGCTACAGAAAGCCCCTGATAGTCTCTAATGCAAAATTAAACGACAACAAATTGTCGCTTGTGGATAAAAAACTGTCATTCCGAACGAAGTGAGGAATCTTGATTTTCTTTCCATGCCAAAAACACCAAGATTTCTCGCGGAGCTCGAAATGACAATCCTTTTTGGCTGTTCGCCAAAGGCG
>CAIZNF010000207.1 GCA_903934275.1 uncultured Nitrosomonadales bacterium | reverse complement strand
GGCTCTTATGGGTGTTCTCCATACTGCAAAATCCGAGGGTGTGCGGAATTTTGTGTAAATGACTGCATTGAACGACTGCTATTGAGAAAGTCGAAAGGGTGGCAATGGTTTGCCGATAGTCACGAAGGGCAACTTCCGTGTGGTCTGACAAGTAGGGCTGAACATGCTCCACTGTCTGTTTCTAAGATGGATGCAGTCATCTCCGCGTTAGAACTAGCTCATACCCATTCCTGATCCTGGTCCGGCTGATTCGACCAACTTCTCGCATCGCTTTATCCTCCTCGACAAAGACTTGCTGTTTCATCCCACCTCTTCTGTTGGACAACCCAAACCATTGGCGATAGAGCACATGCGCGCCAAATAAATCTTGGCTCAATACCAGCGTATATCCGCGCTGGGCGGTTCTAAAGTCGATGCGCATTACCCACACCCAGTCTCGCACCCTCTACCTCTCGCCACATATTTTCATCCGAGGTGTCTGTGTAAATGCTTGTTGTTTGAAGGCTGGCGTGCCCAAGTAGCCGCTGAATGACGTTCACCGGAACGCCGGACAACGCCAAATAGCTGCCGCAGGTGTGTCTAATCCAATGAACGGTGGCACGTTCAAATGCTTTCGCCTCGACGTGCCTGCCGCTCTCTTTAAGCGATTGCGCGATGTCGCCAAAAAATGACCTGATCGATTTGGCCAGTGCGCTCGTAGTCAATGGCTTGTTTGATGCCACACCGGCAATGAGCGGTGTTTCCGCTGGATTTGACATGATGTCCGAGTTCAATCCGCGATAGGCCAGATATTCTTGCAGCAACAAGATCACTGCATCGGGCAATGGCACTGTTCGCCACTTTCCGCCTTTGCCGTACACCTTGAGCATCCAGCGCACGCCCAAACCATCCGATAGCGGCATGGTGTACATCCGGCCAATGGTTGCATCGACCAGTTCAGATAGTCGCAACCCCGTGGCATGTGAGAATGGCAATGCAAAACGCAGTCTGGCCGAGCAAGGTGTCGTCGGCAGTTCAAGCAAGCGATCCATCATATAACCCCACTGACCAACGGAGAACGCCCGCGTAAACTCCACATCCGGGTCAGATTCGGCGCCATGTGCAGCAAGGGACTTTGCAACCGCGCTCCACGGATTGAACGAGCAATACTGCACGCGAACCAGCCACTCGAAGAGATTGCCAATGATTGCCAGCGCGTGCCTGACGCTGCTGGCCGATAGCGCGCCATCAAACGGCCTCCAGGCCTGCTTGTGCCGCTCAATTTTTTTTGTTCCGATCCATTCGGATTGAGGGATGCGGAATGGCCAGTTGTCGGGCTCGGTTCTGCCTATCATGGACAGCCAGTCCCGGTAGGATGCGCAATCCTCAACGGTCAGATCAGACATTGCCTTGCCTCGCTCCAGAATTGCCCACAGCAAGATTCTTTCGGCTTCCTTTTGATAGGCGCGCTGCGTATTCGGATTTCCGGATTTTGTGGCAAGCCAGGCAAGCACAGCTCGATAATCGTCTGATGCGTCAATGCGCGGGGAACCGGGATACCGGTTTGAGCCGGATCGGCCATCCAGGTCAGGCGGGACAATGAATGACTCCAGTGGAACAACATCGGTCTGCTGTTTTCGTGTTTGAGCAATCAATCCTGAAGGCAAACTCCGCGACGGTGCGAGGGATTGCAGCGGCAATTCACCAAGAGAGGACTCGTAACCACGCAACCACGCGACAATCCGCGCCGCGCCCTTGACCCCCAACCTTGGCACGCCAACCCACCAGCGATAACCGCGTTCAGCAATCCTGTCGACCAGGCATCCTATTGTTGGTATCCCTGCCAGATTCAGACGATTGGAGATCGCCGTATCAAACCAGGCTGCAACCCAATCATCGCGCACCGGTTCAGCGGTAATCAACGACTCAATCCACTTTAGTGCTGCCACCTGCTTGTCGATCAGTCGTTGTCTTTTCTTGTGCCTGGTATCGACCGCTTGCGGGTACGCATCCAGGTAGGACTGTATGAGTTCCTTTTCAAGAAAAAACCCGTCAGGATCAAACTCTGCGCGGTACTCATCAAGAGAGGGGACTGGTGCGCTCTCGTTTGCACTTGATGTCGCCGTGATCCGCATTCGCATCAGGTGAGCATCCCTTGGCCTACCGCGCCTCAATGCCGCCTGACGCAGCGTATCCTGAATCCAGACCAGCGTTGTTTTTGCGCGGCGCAAATCCATCCCGGTCTCAAGATACCGGTCGGACATTTCGCACATGTCCATACCCAGAAGGATCGACCG
>CAIZNF010000206.1 GCA_903934275.1 uncultured Nitrosomonadales bacterium | reverse complement strand
TCAACCAGCACCAATGCCTGCTTCAGCGCGTTTGTCAGCGCCTCATCGGATTTGCTGGGCTCGGCGACACCTGACGGATGATTGTGTGAAAAGATGACCGCCGCCGCGTTTTCTCTGAGCGCCGCTTTGACGACCTCTCGCGGATAAACAGATGTTTGCGTCAGCGTGCCCCGGAACAATTCGTGTGTTGCGATCAGCCTGTGCTGGGCGTCGAGAAACATCGCCACAAACGATTCGTGCTCCCGACCGGCGAAGTGGATACGCAAACAATCGCGCACCGCATCCGGCGCGTCCAGCACGCAGTCGCGCTTGAGTTCTTCGTTCAGCCATCGCCAGACCAGCTCGCGTGCGATGACGCATCGCTCAGGTAACGCGTCATGGTGTGCGGATGTGTTGAACATCTCGCCCAATGACCCACGGTAGTATTTTTGTGTCTGGCGCACGCCGATGAGCTTTTGCAGCAGCTCGGTATCGGAAAGTCGTGAATAAGGTGACTGCCCGCGAATAATGTCGTAACTCATTATCATCCCCCTCAGCTATGCCGCGAACCGGTCGAGTTCTTGTTCAAGCAGCGGCTCCTGCACCCAAAGTGGCGCAACTTGGACAGGGTCGATATTGAACGGCATCGTCACGATCAGGAAACTGTCATCGACAACCGATAGCGCGGAGCTTTTCCCGTTATGGGCAATGCCTGCAAAGAATTTGTAGCCAAGAACGGAGCACGCCCTGTCGATACGTTTAACCAGTTTGGGGTCGAACTGGGCTGCTGTGCCATCGGCCTCGGCGGGAACGACACGGCGGTAATCCGGGAATTTGCCGTCCAGTTCTTTAGCAGTCGTCGTTGTCTCACCATACGTCAGCGTGATGTCTCGGGGAACGAACACGTTCTTGGCATTATCCCTGTCAACAAGCTGCTGGCCGCCGTCAGAGAATTCCAGAGTCACGAGTTTGGGTGACCTGGCTTTTGCTTTAACTGCCGCGACAAGGCTGCTAGGCAGGATGATGGAAGACTCCGTGTACTTGCCTTCAATTCTGGCGACGGCAAGCTGATGCCCGTCGCATCCGACCAGCCTAGCACCATGGGCTCCGGCTTCGAGGTACAGGCCGTTCAGGTAATAGCGGATGTCGTTAATGGCGCGGAAAAGCGCTACTGCCGCAAATATATCCGTGTTGATTGTGATGTTCATGTTTGCTCTCCTGATTAAGAAATTGGCTCTCGTTCGCTGACAATTGTCGGAACGCGGGCAATAAAAAATCCACGACTGACAGAGGCGGAACGTGGACTTGGGGTTGTGCTACCGTGTAAATCAAAATCAATCTGGCATGGTGTGTGCTCCTTGTGTTGTAAAGTAAAGTGGCATCAGGGACGGTGTGTTACATGAATCCGATGGAACGGCTGCCTTGGTCTGGCTTGGCACTGCATTCCTGCTTCAGCCGAACAAGCCATTCTTCAGCAGTCAGTTTCTCGTTCATCAGCTTGGCCTGTCTTCTGATGCACGCGAAATCCCCCGGCGTCAGGTTGTTCAACTGATTCAACACTGTTCGGCAGTGCGCTTCGTCAGCTTGCTCGTGCCGACCGATGTGTTCCCCAAATAGTTGCCAGCGTTGCTCCGGCTTCAAATAATTAAATTTGACCTTGAGCGCAAAACGGCGCAACGATGCTTCATCCAGCCGCGTCATCAAATTTGTTGAACAGATAAAAAGCCCTTCGAAGCTCTCCATCTGCGTCAGCATTTCGTTGACCTGTGAGACTTCCCACGATGCTCTAGCGCCTTTCCTGTCTGCCAGAAATGAATCGGCTTCATCGAGCAACAAAATTGATTCCTCTTGTTCTGCACGCTTGAACATGGCGGCAATCTTTTGTTCGGCCACGCCAACATAAGGACTGAGAATGTCCGATGCGCGCCTCGCCAGTAACGGTCGCCCTGTGATCTTGGCAATGTAGTGCGCCAGCGCGCTCTTTCCTGTTCCGGGCGCTCCGTAAAAGCACATTGCCCCGCGTAGGCGCTTGGCTTTCTTGAGCTGATTGACCAGTCGATGTAAATCACAGTTCGCGTTCAAAAAATCAAGCTGGTAGCTGCTGCCATGTATATCAAGATTGGTGCGCGTCACGGTTTGCTGGAGCAGTGCCATGCTGTTGTCCAATACCGACTCGAAAGCAGAATTCAAATCGCTTCCGTCATCTATTAGTCGCAACACCTTTGCAGCCTTCTCGACTTGCGCGGGACTGATTTCATCCTGTTGCGCGTACTTGCTGATGGCAGCCTTTGATACACCCGTGCCTTGCATGTGCTTCTTGATGATGCGCTTTCGTACCCGTATCGGCGGCACACCGATTTCGACAGAGAAATCGAAGCGGCGCAAATACGCGGGGTCTATGTGCTCGACAGCATTAGAAATCCAGATTGTAGGTACTGGGTTGGTTTCCAAAAGTTCATTAATCCACGCTTTGCTGAGACGGGAGCTCCGTAGAATTTGCTCCATGCCGGTAATGAACCCGGAAACTGGAAACACGTCCTCCATTTCGTCAAACAAGACGAGTGCAAAAGTTTCACGCAAAAAACGCTGGCCTAACGAGAATGAAAGCAATCGGGTAGATCCGCTAATCGACCCGAGATTGTCATCGCTCGACTTGACCTGATAGAGAGGTGTACCAATACGTTTAGCCAGCAGTCGTACCAATTCTGTTTTACCGACACCCGGCACGCCATAAATCAGGATGTTCACTCCCTTTGTGCCGCATTCGGTGGCATTGGTCAGGTACTCCTCCAGCAGTTGTAGTTCATCAGCCAGATGTGGGTAGTCTTTAACAGTCAAGGTGGGCGGCGCTGCTTGTTCGATGAACCGCTGCACGAACTGCTTCAGATTCCGATTTCGCGTATGCAATACCTCGGACAACTGCTCAGTAATAACCAACTTGAATCCCGCATCAAACCTGTTCGTTTCGGTTTGCAGCAGGTTGGCGCGCATCAGCGTGCTTTTACGATCAAGCGCTGCATGAACACTTTGTATGCTGCAATCTAGCGCTGCCGCCAACATAGCGACCAAATCTGCTACACGATTCAGCGAGATGTTATCCAGCATGATGCGCATGACACGGTGATGGGTTGAAAGCGCGACAAACTCAATCACGCCCCGCTCTACGTCATTCAGTTGCATCAACTTTGCGAGAAATCGAGTGTTTGTGAATAGTTCGGATTTGCGAGTTGGCGGGCATGCTTTGAAGTCGGCCAGCCGCTTCTTTAGTTCTGTAAGCATGAGCTTTTGTGGCTGGGTTGTTTCTGGCAAAGTGATGCCGATCAGTTCCCGCACATCTTCACCGTAATCGCTGAAAGTGAGCTGACGTAAATGTTTTCCGCTTGAAAGGCACAGTTTGGTCAGCCAGAGTGCAGCATGCGCATCATATTCACACTCATACAGACCCGTTTGCTCAGGTTGGGCATCCATATCAACTCCTTATGATTATTCGACGGGTTATCAATATTCCTCGGGCAACAGCAACGTCGTGCTGCTGCGATCCGCTTCGGTGATGATCCACAGTCGGTCTTCCCCAATGGGATAGCTCGACAGAATCCGATTGCCGTTCACTACAGAGAAATCATTCTCTTCCGCGTCTTCCGGCGGCACGTTGCCCCAGTCTCCGCTTTGGTGGCGTTGGATCAACGAGGCGGCGTTTACTGCCCCTCTGTCCAATAGCGCCAATGCGCCAGGGGTTGCGACAATTTGCCCCAATGGGAAGCAGATCGTTTTGCTGCTTTGTTCATCGAGTTCGTTTTGCTCTGATGCTGCGTTCATGATGATTCCTTTTCTGAGGACGAACGAAAACAGCCATGACCTTTTTGGGCACGGTTAGCTTGGTTCGATTAAGGGTGAGTTACGAGATGTGAGACTGGGTGAAGCTACATGCTGCTGCGACTATCTTGGATATTTTCAAACATTCACTTTTTTGCGATGCTCGTCGTTCAGCCAGCAGTGACGCATTATAAAGCCTACTGTTTGAAAAAGCAAGTTATATATCAATGCAATCAATGAGTTACTTAATTGAATGTTAGCGAGATTTCAGGAATTTGACTGATTTTTTTCTGCTTGGGAATAAGAGTGCTGAGCCGCGCCATGCGGCGATTTAGAGTAGAGTTAGGTGCTCGATATATAGTCTTCGTGCCAATAGGGCTCAATTAAGTTAGCTGCTATGACCGGTCGTCGGTTTTATGTAGCGCGCTACATAAGGACGAGGTTGAGACGCCCAGAATAACCTGAAGCTAATAGATGATCGCGACCAGCAGCTTCGCAGCAGCCTGATAGAATGGCTTAAGTAAAAAACTCCAGTGACTTTCGTGCTTTGAGATCGAGGCGCGAATGACTATTTCGGAGCAGTGACCCTATGAATGAACTTCTGCAATATTTAAAAAAACACGGTGAGCGGCTCGATACCGAAATTGCTGAAGCTACAGGCATCAAACTTGCGTCTGTCCGCCTTCAATTGTCAGAACTGGCTGCAAGGGGTGAAGTTATGACGTGCCAGTCTATTCTGTTTATTAAAGGCAAGAAAATCGAGAGAACTGTTTGCCGAATTGCTGGCTATATTCCATCAGTATCACCGGGCAGAAAATCCAAGGCTCAGTTGAAGCTGACGTAATCTTGCACTGACATACGATAAAATGTCGCGCTGCAATCATCAACAGTAATTGAAATATGACCCGCTCAGAACTTATTGAACGCCTTGCTCAGCTACACACCCAACTCCAGCGGAAAGATGCCGAGCTTGCAGTTAAGGCAATCATTGATGCCATATCCAATACATTGGCAAAGGGTGATCGAGCCGAGATACGCGGGTTTGGCAGCTTTGGCCTTAATTACCGACCGGCACGGCAAGGACGAAATCCCAGGACTGGTGCTAAGGTGATTGTGCCAGCCAAGTATGTGCCGCATTTCAAAATGGGAAAAGAGTTGCGGGAGCGGGTGGACATCAAATGACCGTCGAATCTATTCCAAAATTCACAGCACCGGCAGCCAAGCTATGGGCAGCAATTCCTGCTGATGCGAGGAAAATGCTGCTGTCGAATGTCTGGTGCGGAAAGTGCCGTCACGGGGTCACGATTACCAATTTCTCTGGTGCAGTCAAAACGGGTGACTTGCTACTCGTTGGCAAGTGCTCCGAGTGCCATAGCGATGTTGCCAGAGTCGTCGAAAAAGCGTGAGCAATATCACCAATAGCAATCAGAATAACCGATGCTGCTGTATTCACGCATTAGAATGCCGCCAGCACACGATTGGACGCTCCGCTCTTCAATGCCTGGTGCGGTGGAGACTATTTTCCTTTCCATTTATACCATTTCTAAATAAATAGATATATACCGAATTATCTATATATTTCGGTCTATATGGTTTATTGAAAAATGCTGTTATTGTGAAATGCTACTCCTACGGTAACCCCTCCTGAAATTAGCCTATCTTATCAGTTGGAATTCTTTCTCAGCTCGAAAGCAACAACAAAGCATCTTGTTGGAGTATGGTAAGACTTATAAGCGCCAGCCATGGGGTAAATACTTGCTATAGGTGTCGCGTCAATGGTTGCGTGGCAGGTTATTTGGATTTTTATTAATAAACCATTTTGATAAAAAATCATTTGTCGGTTTTTTTGCAGCATTGCATGGCTACTGATTTTTTCATCATTGTTAAGAAGGGTGAATATGACGAGCAAAAGTTTCTC
>CAIZNF010000205.1 GCA_903934275.1 uncultured Nitrosomonadales bacterium | reverse complement strand
GCTACTGGCTTCGCCGTTACCCCGCCAACCCCACATATACATTCTGCACGTCATCATCCGCATCGATCGCTTCCAGAAACGCTTCCACTTCTTCGCGCTCGACATCGTTGCCGAGCGTGACGGCATTCTTCGGGCGATAACCAAGCTGTGCGGAGACGACGGTGAAACCTTGTGCGGGCAAGGCGCGGCACACGGCATCCAGATCGGTGACGTCGGTGATGAACAGGGTTGCGCCTTCGTCTGCCGGTTCAAAGTCCTGCGCGCCTGCTTCGATGGCGGCGACTTCCGCATCGGCTTCTTTGGAATTCGGCGTGGCTTCGATCATGCCGACGTAGTTGAAGTCCCACGAGACCGAGCCTTCCGCGCCGAGCTGACCTTTACGGAACAGTACGCGCATGCTGGACATGGTGCGGTTGGTGTTGTCGGACAGGCATTCGACGATCACGGGAACGCGGTGCGGCGCGAAGCCTTCGTAGACGAGGCGTTCCAAATTCGCGCCCCCGTCGAGCAGGCCTGCGCCTTTTTTGATGGCGCGCTCCAGCGTTTCACGCGGCATGGAGGCTTTTTTGGCTTGCTCGACCACGAGGCGCAAGCGTGAGTTCGAGTCCGGATCGGCTCCACCCCGCGCGGCGACCGTGATTTCTTTGCACAGCTTGCCGAAAATCTTGCCCTTTACGTTCGCCGCGATTTCCTTGTGCCTTGCTTTCCACTGTGCGCCCATAGCTATTCTCTTGTTGGTTTATGCATGAATTTCAGGGAGCGTATCTTGCCCTAAGTGTGGGGATGCAACAATCTCGAATGTGATTTTCTAAGCCGGGCGAGCCTTAGTCACTTACCAGTTAAATGATGCCAAAATGTAACAAGAATTTTTCAACGAAACCGTAGGGTGGGCTCTGCCCACCATGCCGGGCAAAGCCCGGCCTACATTGTTTCCAACTCGCCCGGCTTAGGACTAATCGAGTCGGTAGAGTGGAGAGCGTAGCGTTATTCGCCCCCACATATTCTTTAGCCGTGAATCAAGTTCAGCTGTTTGGCGATGACATCGTGATTGAGCCACAGCACCGGAGCCGTAGGATTCGACGCTTCCATGAACATCAGCGGCCCGGTTCCCTCCAACACCAACGCGCTGAGGATGTCCGTCACCAGAGCCTTGCGATCCTTGTGCATCTGGGTGATTTCTTCCGAGGTGCCGATCATCAGGTCGGCCAGTTCTGCGGAGTTGTCCATCGGCCAGGCTTCGAAATTGCGGTAGGCCCGCATCACGCTGCTTGCATTGTAGTCGCTGATTTTTTGCAACAGCGCTTCGAGTGATGCGCCTTCCAGCAGCAGGTCGCGACAGGCCTGCCATTGCTCCTCTACCCATGTTCCGCCGCCTTCTTTCTTGAGCGCCTTGAGCAACGGGAACAGCGAAAGCTCGACACCGACGAAGATGTCGGAGGAGTTGGTGCGTATCTCCGGGCAATTGAATACCGTGGCCTTGATGCCCTGCGTCCAGGTGTCCCGCGCGACTTGTTCGAGGCGCATCTTGGCGTAGCCCTGGGTGTAGTTGGTGTAGGTCTGCCAATGGTAGTCGCCATTGATGAGTATCTCGGTGCCGTGGTAGCCGTAGGCAGTGTAGCGCGCCTGACCGCCGGTTTTTTCCAGCCGCGCGCGGATCGCCGCACTGCCTTCGATCAGGTGCTGGAAGGTATTGGCGGTGACCTCATCGAAATTCATCAGGCACAGCTTGCCGATATCGCTGTCGAGCAACGCGCGCGAGGACATGAAGCGCTCGCCGCGCCCCTTGTAGATGCGGTTGGCGATGGCGAGGAACACCTTGACCTTGGGGATGCCGCCCGCCATGGTGTGGGCGAAGAAGGCGTTGCTGCCGTCCGCGATCATGCCGTCCAGCTCGGCCATCACTTTCGCGACGGAATCCCTGAAGCGTTTCACGCCGACTTCGCGGCACTTTTCGATTTTTTGCCAGTCGAGCTTGTCGCCCTGCCAGCTCTTGAGCGTCATGTCGCCGAGCAGGTCGGTCGGGGTTGACTCGCCTGCGGGGGCATCCAGATCGAAACCGGCCATCAGCGGCACGTTGATGATGCGCCCGCCCAGATTGGCTTCGGCAGTAGCCAGCTCTTCATCCGTCAGCGCGCGCAATGCGTTGTTCTCGTCGCGGCGCCCGACGGTGATGCCGATGATCGTCATGCCCGCCTTGCGCGCCTCGTTCACCAGACCGTTGGCGTATCCCCGACCAAACAGTTCACCGAACAGCACGAAGGTATCCCCCTTGCGGAAGATGTTGTGCTGCGGAATTTCTCTTAACGGAACTGGTGCGGTCATAAAATACTCTCCGATTTATTTGGCGTTATCTTAACCCAGATTGCTAATTACTGAGGTCTATACATGGCGACATAAATCTACTGCGTGAACGGCGCGATTGCCAATTGGTCGAGAGAACGTTACCCAACAGACCAATCCATTTCCACCCACCCACAGTTGGCGATTTTACCGCGTGCGATTTGCTCAGGGTTGTCTGCTGACAAAGCCAGCGCGGCAAGGATCGGATTTTCGTGGGATACGGCCATTATTATCTCATCTCGATGGCGTGCGGCGATTTCATCCATGAAGCTGCGCAGGCGCTCCATCTGTTCCAGAAACGATTCTCCATGTTCCGGTTTGATGCGCAATGGGTCGGTGCGCATCAGGTCGTGGAACGCTTCCACCGGCAGGCCATCCATGCCGGTCTGGCGTTCATTGATGTGCGCATCAATTTGCAGCGGGCACATATGATGATGCAGCAAAATTTTTGCGGTCTGCTGCGCGCGCGGGAATTCGGAAGCATAAGCGTGGGCAAAGCGCACCGCGTGCAATTCATCCGACGCAGCCTCGGCCTGCGCCCTGCCCCGCTCTGTCAGGTTTACGGGCCGGGTAGGGTCATCGTTGATGCGGTGGGCGACATTCGCTTCGCTCTCGCCGTGGCGGATCAAAAATATTTTCATCGAAGAAAGATGATGAGTGTGGTTAAAGGAGTGACTCTACTTTCTCCTTGGCCATCTCCTTAGCCCTGCAAGGGAGATGGGGTGAGGGCATCGCTGCCGTAAGAAGGAAAGAGCTACTAACCAACCCACTTCCGCGCATTCTGAAACATCCTCAGCCATGCGCCATTTTCTTGCCACTCGCGCGGATACCAGGAGTTTTGCACGGCGCGGAAGATGCGCTCTGGGTGCGGCATCATGATGCTGAAGCGCCCGTCCGGCGTGGTCAGTCCGGTGATGCCCTGCGGCGAGCCGTTCGGGTTGAGCGGATAGGTTTCGGTGGGTTGGCCGGTGTTGTCCACGTAGCGCAGCGTGATCAGCTCTTGCGCGGCTTGCAGTTTTTTCGGACTACTAAAATCGGCATAGCCTTCGCCGTGCGAGACTACGATCGGCATGCGGCTGCCCGCCATGCCATCGAAGAAAATCGACGGCGAGGGTTGCACTTCGACCATCACGAAGCGCGCCTCGAATTGCTCCGACTGGTTGCGCGAGAAATGCGCCCAGTGTTCCGCGCCGGGAATGATGTCGTGCAGGTTGCTCATCATCTGGCAACCATTGCACACGCCCAACGCGAAGGTGTCGCTGCGCTGGAAGAATGCCGCGAACTCGTCGCGCGCCATGCGGTTGAACAGGATGGATTTCGCCCAGCCTTCGCCCGCGCCGAGCACGTCGCCGTAGGAGAATCCACCGCACGCGGCGAAGCCCTTGAAGTCGGCCAGTTTAACGCGCCCGCCGATGATGTCGCTCATGTGTACGTCCACTGCCGCGAACCCGGCGCGGTCGAAGGCGGCGGCCATTTCGACATGGCCGTTCACGCCTTGCTCGCGCAGGATGGCAATCTTGGGGCGGGTCAGCACCGCCCTCCCTTCGACCAGCTCAGGGCGAACGGGGGGGGGGCTTCGTTCGGATCGTAAGTCAGTTTCACATGCAGGCCCGGATCGGCAGCATCGAGAATGCGGTCGAATTCCTGTTGCGCGCAGGCCGGGTTGTCGCGCAGCATCTGCATCTGCCAAGTGGTTTCCGACCAGATGCGTTGCAGGGTCACGCCGCTTTCGCTGAACAGTTTTTCGCTGCCGCGTAAAATTTCGATCATGCCGGTCTGGTTCAGCGTGGCAATTTTCTGCACGCTTTTCAACCCGGCATCACGCGCCAGTTGCAGCACATGCTCGACATCGCGGTTGCGCACCTGCACCACCGCGCCAAGCTCTTCGTTGAACAGCGCGCGCAGCGTGTCGCCGTGCAGTTCGTCGAGCCTGATATCGAGGCCGATGTGCGAGGCGAATGCCATCTCGCACAGCACCACAAATACGCCGCCATCGGAGCGGTCGTGATAACTCAGCAGCGTGTCGGCAGCATTCAGGCGCTGGATCAACTCGAAGAAAGATTTGAGCACCACTGCATCATCCACATCGGGGGCGACATCGCCGACCTGCTTGTAAACCTGCGCCAGCGCCGAGCCTCCCATGCGGTTCTTGCTCTGCCCCAAATCGATCAGCAGCAGCGTAGTATCCAGGTCAGCAGCCAGTTGCGGTGTGAGCGTGTGGCGCGCATCGGGACAGGGCGCGAAAGCGGTCACGATCAGCGACAACGGTGCGGTGACTTCTTTGCGTACCCCAGCAACCCCCTCTCCCCCACCCTCCCCCGCGAGGGGGGAGGTTGTTATCGGAGCTTCGAGCCAGCTTGTTTTCATGCTCATCGAATCCTTGCCGACCGGGATGCTGATGCCGAGTTGCGGGCATAGCTCCATGCCGACCGCGCGCACGGTGTCGAATAGCGCGGCATCTTCGCCGTGATGTCCCGCAGCCGCCATCCAGTTCGCCGACAATTTGATGTCGCCAATCTTTTCGATGCGCGCGGCGGCGATGTTGGTGAGCGCTTCCCCTACCGCCATACGCCCGGAAGCGGGCGCGTTGACCAGCGCCAGCGGGGTACGCTCGCCGATGGCGAACGCCTCGCCGCAATGGGTGTTGAAGCCCATCAGCGTGACCGCGACATCCGCCACCGGCACCTGCCACGGGCCGACCATCTGGTCGCGCGCGGTCATGCCGCCCACGGTGCGGTCGCCGATGCTGATCAGGAAAGTCTTGTTCGCCACCGACGGCAGGCGCAGCACACGCTCAACCGCTTCGCGCAAATCAATCGCACCGCTATCAAATGACGACAGGCGCGGTATTTCGCGCACCGCATTGCGCGTCATCTTCGGCGGCTTGCCGAGCAGCACCGACAGCGGCATGTCTACCGGATCGTTATTGAATTCACCGTCATGCACGGTGATGCAGTCGTCGGCAATGGCCGTGCCGACCACGGCAAACGGGCAACGCTCGCGCTCGCACAGCGCGCGAAATTCTTCCAATCGTTCCGGCGCAATCGCCAGCACATAACGCTCCTGCGATTCGTTGCACCATATCTGTTTCGGCGACATGCCGGTTTCATCCAGCGGTATCTTGCGCAACTCGAAACACGCGCCTTTGCCGCCGCCGTGCACCAGTTCCGGCAGCGCGTTCGACATGCCGCCCGCGCCGACATCGTGGATCGACAGGATGGGATTGTTCTCGCCCATCTGCCAGCAGCGGTCGATCACTTCCTGCGCGCGGCGTTGCATTTCCGGGTTGCCGCGCTGCACCGAATCGAAGTCGAGGTTCTCGGCGTTCGCACCGGTGTCCATGCTGGACGCCGCGCCGCCGCCCAGGCCGATCAGCATGCCGGGGCCGCCGAGATGCACCACCAGCGCGCCGACCGGCAGGTCATGTTTGTGCGTATGGATCGCCGCGATGTTGCCGACCCCGCCCGCCAGCATGATCGGCTTGTGGTAGCCGCGCATCTCGCCGCTGACCTGCTCTTCGAAGGTGCGGAAATAACCGGCCAGGTTCGGACGGCCGAATTCGTTGTTGAATGCCGCCGCGCCGATGGGACCGTCCAGCATGATTTGCAGGGGTGTGACGATGCGGGATGGCTTGCCGTATTGCAAACCCCCCTCTCCCGCAAGGGGAGAGGGAGCCGATGCCTCTCTCCCCTTGCGGGAGAGAGGCTGGAAGAGAGGGGTGGGAGTATATTTTTCCCAAGGCTGCACAAACCCCGGAATATTCAAATTGGAAACCGAAAACCCGGTCAAGCCGGCCTTGGGCTTGGAGCCGGTGCCGGTTGCGCCTTCGTCGCGGATCTCGCCGCCGCTGCCGGTCGCCGCACCCGCAAACGGTGCAATCGCGGTCGGATGGTTGTGCGTCTCGACCTTCATCAGGATATGCGTCAACTCATCGCTGAACGCATAGCCGCCGTCGGTGCGCGGATAGAAGCGCTGGATGCGCGCGCCCTCGATCACGGAAGAGTTGTCGGAATAGGCCACCACCGTGCCTTGTGGGCTGACCTTGTGGGTGTTGCGGATCATGCCGAACAGCGAAATATCTAGCGCCTCGCCGTCAATCACCCAATCGGCGTTGAAAATCTTGTGGCGGCAGTGCTCGGAATTCGCCTGCGCAAACATCATCAGCTCGACATCGGTCGGGTTGCGTTTAAGCTTCTGGAAGTTTTCGACCAGGTATTCGATTTCATCATCCGACAGCGCCAGCCCCATCTCGCGGTTAGCTTTTTCCAAAGCCTGACAGCCATTCTCTAAAACATTCACTGTCGCGTGCGTTTGCGGCTTGCCATGCCCAAACATCAGCTCCTCAGCACCGGCAATATCTGTCACGAGCCCGGTCGAAGGAGCGCTCAATACAGATTCGGTCATGCGGTCGTGCAGCAGCGGCAACACCTCGGCCTGCTCGGCCTTGCTCAACTGCTTGCCACTTGAAGTTAAAAGGTAATACACCACGCCGCGCTCGATGCGCGTAACTGACGACAACCCGCAATGCTGCGCAATATCGGTGGCCTTGGTGGACCACGGCGAAATCGTGCCGAGGCGAGGCACTACCAGCACGCGCTGATATTTTTCCGCACCCGCAGGCTCACCCGCCGATTTGCCGAGACCGAGCACCTTATCCAACAACTTGGCTTCGGCCTTGCTCAACGCCGCTTCGCGCAGTGCGCTGAAATACCAGTGGCGCGTATCCGCGATGACGATACCTGGAGCGACATCGTTCAGCGCGGCGCGCAGTTTTTCCATGCGAAAGGCGGACAAAGCAGCAATGCCAACAGAAACTCGAAACATGGCGTGAACCGTGAAATTAAATTCGGGGCGGGATTATACTATGCGCCCCACACATAGCACTTGACCTGAAATGAGCAAACGCATCCCCGCACTCACGCCAAAACCTATTACCCAAAAGCAGGTTATGGCAAATTTCCCGAAGCGCCCGCGCGACAGCCACAAGGGTATGTTCGGTAGTGTCGCGGTAATCGGCGGCGCGAATGGCATGGTTGGCGCTCCACTGCTGGCGGGTCGTGCCGCACTCAAGCTGGGTGCGGGCTGCGTGCATGTCGGTTTGCTGGCTGACAGCGCGCCATGCGTCGATCTGCTGCAACCGGAACTGATGCTGCATAACGCGCACGACATTCTATCCTCCACACCGTTCGCCCCGAGCTCGTCGAAGGGCAATTCCGTTATCGCGGCCGGTTGCGGCATGGGGCACGATCTTGCCGCACAGAAACTGCTGCACGACGCATTGAGTAGCGGTGCCGCGCTAGTGCTGGATGCCGACGCGCTGAACATCCTTGCGCTACGCCCCGACCTACGTACCTTGCTGCTTGCGCGCAAGGGTGCGACCGTGCTCACGCCCCATCCCGGAGAAGCGGCGCGCCTGCTGGCCTGCAAGATCAATGAGGTGCAGGCAGACCGCATCGCGGCAATTCAACAACTGGCACGACGACTGCGCTGTAGCGTGGTGCTGAAAGGCGTGGACAGTTTATGCATCACGCGCGACGGCAAACTGTTCGTCAACCGCACCGGCAACCCCGGCATGAGCGCGCCGGGCATGGGCGACGTGCTGGCCGGCATGATCGCCGCTTTCATCGCGCAAGGAATGAGCGCTGACGATGCACTGCTGCTGGCGGTACACCTGCACGGCGCGGCGGGCGATGCGCTGGCCGCACAACAAGCCAGCATCGGCATGACCGCGACGGAAGTGACCGAGTGGGCGAGGTGGTTGTTAAACAAATGGGCGAAAAAATGCTGAATCTACCCCGTCATTCCGGCGCAGGCCGTAACCCAGTCAGCACGAAAATCCTAGATCGGAAGAGCGT
>CAIZNF010000204.1 GCA_903934275.1 uncultured Nitrosomonadales bacterium | reverse complement strand
CTGGTCGGCGCGCGCATCGACGCGGTGTTTTTTTGCCCGCATATCGATGAGCATAATTGCGATTGCCGCAAGCCAAAAAGCGGAATGCTGGAAGAAATCGCGGCGTGTTACAACCTCGCCAATCTTAACGGTGTACCGGCTGTGGGCGATTCGCCGCGCGATTTACAATCAGCCGTTGTGCTGGGCGCGCGGCCTTATCTGGTGCTGACCGGCAAGGGTTCGAAAGCACAAACAGCGGGCGGGCTACCCGAAGGCACCCAGGTCTACCCCGACCTTGCGGCGGTGGCGACGACACTGGTTTGATGACGAAATATTTGCCAGTAGGCGTAAGGTTGGTTCCATCCGTTCGAGTTAGGTTGATATGCTGGTAATACGCTCTCTGATTTTCCTGCTGCTGCAAATCATTATCACGCCGGTTTTTGCGACGCTGGCTCTGCTGTCCTTCCCGCTGAATCCGTTCACACGCTATCGCGTCATCTCGCAATGGGCGAAGTTGATGCTGGTGTTGTTGCGTCTGGTATGCGGCATCCGCCACGAAGTGCGCGGTATCGAGAATATCCCCAAAGAACCCTGCATCGTGTTGTGCAAACATCAATCTGCGTGGGAAACACTGGCATTACAAAAAATCTTTCCGCCGCAAGTGTGGGTGTTGAAGCGCGAGCTGTTGTGGATTCCATTTTTTGGCTGGGCGCTGGCGCTGACCAGTCCCATCGCCATCAAGCGCAGCGACGGTAAGGGGGCGATAAAACAATTGCTAAAGCAGGGCAAGGAGCGGCTCGCGCAAGGCTTCTGTGTGGTTATTTTTCCGGAAGGCACGCGCATCCCGTTCGGTCGGCGCGGCAAATACAAAATCGGCGGAGCGATGCTGGCGGCGAACAGCAGCACGCTGGTCGTACCGGTGGCGCACAACGCCGGGCGACTATGGGGGCGCAACGCATTCAGCAAACACCCAGGCTTGATTACCATGAGCATCGGCGCACCCATTGAGACCAGAGGGCTCAAGGCGGAAGAAATCAATGCGCGCGTCGAAGCGTGGATCGAGAATGAGATTCAACGGTTGCCGCACTGATGGAGGTCGCTGGAGATTCCGTCATCGATGAAACTACTAGCCATTCGACTAACGGGCATGATGCCAAAACACCCCGAATAATGAAACAGTTGCACGCACTGTAGGAGCGATCTCCAGGCCGCGATGAATTGTTGGAGAATCGCGGCTTGGAGATCGCTCCCACTGTGATTTTTTTCAAAATTAATTTATGTTGTTTCACGTTGAGCCCGCAAACGGGTAAGTCACCGGCTATCCGGCGCGGGCCGGAATGACAAATTATTAATGCTCAAACGATTACGCAATTTGATTTCCCCTCCAGCCGTACCCGCAAGGGGCACGTCCCGGGGATCCCCGTCGCCTCGCAACGCCCCTCCAGCCGTTGAACAACGCGCCGCGCTGCTTGCCGGAAAAAATATTCCCTTTACCCTGAAGCGCAGCAACAGGCGCAGAAGCATCGGCCTGCGCATTGATGACCGCGGCCTTACCGTGAGCGTGCCATTGCGCGCCTCGGAGAAATGGCTGCACAGCGTGTTGCAGGACAAGGCACGCTGGGTGGTGGAAAAGCTGGATGGTTGGCGGGCACGCAAGCCGTTGGAAACACGCTGGTCGGATGGCGAGACTGTCTATTATCTGGGTGAGTCGCTTACCCTGAGCGTTAAGCAGAGTTTGTTCGCTACGCATCCCTCGCTGCGGAATGGCGAGTTGTTCGTATTCGTTGCCGATGATGGCGATGCGAAAAAAGTCGAGTGTAGCGTGAAGCTTTGGTATCAACAGGAAGCACTGCAATTATTCGGACAACGGGTGGCGCATTACGCACCGCTGCTGGATGTCGCGCCGCGCGCGGTCAAACTTTCGACGGCAAAAACTCAATGGGGCTGTTGCACCGCACGCGGTTCGGTGCGGCTGAATATCCAACTGATCAAGCTGCCGTTGCGCCTGATCGATTATGTGGTGGTGCATGAACTCGCCCACCTGCGCGAAATGAATCATTCGGAGAAATTCTGGGAAGTGGTGGGGAGCGTTTGCCCGGATTACATCAAGCTGCGCAGGGAGCTGAAGACCGTTGCATTGTAGGGGCG
>CAIZNF010000203.1 GCA_903934275.1 uncultured Nitrosomonadales bacterium | reverse complement strand
GATCGACCGAAAAAACGCGATGTGATGCCGTCCTATTTTTCTCTCAACCGCGATGGGATGGCGCCTCTCAACGTTAATGTGTGATTCTGCAAGCACTACAATCTCCCGTGATGCCTCGATTGCTCAATTTCCAGGCGAACCCAAACAAAGCAACTAAAATTCGATCACCTGCAATGGTTGTCCACATGGTTACAAACAGATTCTGTGGATAATCACGGCTTCACTTGCGCGCCATGACTAGCCACTTCCAAATCCCAATCAAGCTGGTTGCGGTAAAGCCGATTTGCATCACGACCATGCCGATTGCGTGGGAGAGCAGCCCAAAAATTATCCATGCGACATTCGATCCCAGAAACAAGACAAACCCCCAGCCGGAGTGGCGATTATTCAACGCCAGCATTGCCGCCCCACACAGCCCGGTGGCACAGCCTGTCCACTCAAGTATTTCCATCATTTTTCCTCTTCGGATACTGAATGACAGGTTTGCATAATCAACGGCCACCCTGCTTCAAGTTGTCAGAAGCCCCGACATGCATCAAACCTGATCGAATATGCTCTTCACGATCCCGGACGGACTGCGTAAAGCGGCCGGCTGACTGGCATCAGGAGTAGATTCTTGAACATGGGTAACTGCCGGAGCATTGTTAATTGCCCTCCCGCCATTCAGGACAGACAAGCCAAGCGAGGCAAGCATTCGCATCCGTTCCGCTCTGGCGCGCAGCGGAAAAGCAGACAGGTCGGCCTGCAATTCCGGGTACCCCTCGAAATAATTGATGGTGATGCGCATCTCAGGCAGCACCTCCACGCCAGAACCCTCGCGCATTAGCGAATACCGAATCATGGGCAACGGATACCGGAACCTGCTGAAAAGCTGCCTTGATTGCCGCTTCGTAGAACGGAGCGCCCCCTCCAACCAGCACAATCGTGTCGATGTCGGAATCCTCTTTTCTGAGCGACTCCTGAAGTTGCGAGCCAACAATGTGGCCAACCCTGGATGATGCATCTGCCAGATAGGGGGCAATATCTATCCGCGCCCCAAACACGGATACGGTGTTGCGTCCTGATCTGATCGCGTTCTCCAGCTTGCCCCTGCCGGGGCTGCCGCCATGATCCATGGAAATTAACGCCGCAGCCTCATCCAGAATGACCGAGGCCGCATCCAGGCTTGTTCCAGATGAGGCCCGCTTGAATTCGCCATTGACCAGCAATACCCAGTCAACCGAGAAGAAGCCGGGATCGACCACCAGAACACTGGCATCCTCAATCTGGCTCGGGTCGGAGAGGCCGTGCAAGTAATCCACAAACCCGCCCAAAGGTTGCGGCACGATCTTTACCTCCTTCACTACAATCTTCCGGCGCGGCGTAACCTGATGCTCGCCCTTCATGGTTTCTACCAGACGAGCGCGAAGGTTTGCATCGAAGTATTGGCTGGTTGGCAATCCGGTCACAACCTTGTCAATCTCGCTCAAACCGGACAGCAGCAGGCCGGAATAAAACAACGCACGGTAGGAATCCGTTGCGGTGTAATCCTTGTGCAGCTCGCGCGCCCAGTTTTCGATTCTGTCGTGACTGATCGCGGCGGCAAACTCGCGCCCATCCACCAGAACGCGCACAGCATCATCATCCCCCATGATTCTTTGCCCGATGTGATCCGACGGAGCCGCGCCTGCCGGGCGGTTCACCAATACGGGGTTGCCACCCTTGTCGCCATAGGCAATCTTCAGATTCGAGTAACCAATATCCATTCCAATCACGCTCATTGCTTTCTCCTTAAATTAACTTCACAACAACCCCCAGAGCGTCTCCAGTACGCCTGCCTCGCTGCCGCCGCATCCAACCAACGTTCACAGCACGTCCCCAGCACATGTGCAGCAGGGCGTGATTCACGACACCAAGATCAGCACGGCTACAGAGCATCCACGGCACACCTGGAAGTAAAACGCCGCTCACCACCAGATCATCACAACACCCACAGAACGTCCCCAGCACGTTTGCGAATTATTGATGGACGAGAAAATAAAATTCGGCAGATTCTCTGCAAAATTGCAGAGAATCTCCCCATATCGCCAAATCGAACGAAACTAAAATCCCGAGACATTTATTTCGCGCCACCACCCATGCCGGTTCACATATCGCCCGCGTCCTTCACCTACATTTACTTTGCTGATGTATTGAGCGCGGACAAAGCCAGCAGGCATCCTGTCGTCTGCACGCCTTTTGCTTTATCTGCCGGGGATTTGGAGGCTCGACGCTTCGATCTGGATGGTCAGTTCTTCGAGATCACGCCCAGCGCAACGGGGCTTCCGACCGTGCGAGACAAGGATGTCTGGATTTACTGTGCGAGCTGGCTGGCCAATGCCATGTTTGATGAGCGGAACAAGGATTTGAGCCGCAATCTGCGATTTACTGCACGTGATTTTCTTGATTTCAGCAAACGCGGGAACGGCGGGGCTCAATACGATGGCTTGGCTCAGGCACTCGATAGACTCGCCGGAAGCAAGATCACAACGAATATTCGCCCACCGGATGAAATCAAGGAATGCGGCGGCAGCTTCAATTTGATTCGTTACGAGGCAGAACGGGATCGTGATGGACGCATTGATGCGGTGAATATTGAGCTGCCCGAGCGGCTCTATCATTTCGCGACAGACTGGACGCAGGTGTGTGCTATGCACCCGGACTATTTCGCACTCACGCCATTACACAGGCTGATCTACCTTCTCGCCAAAATACATTGTGGCGAGTGGCAGCCGTGGGCTGTATCCATCAATGAATTACACCGGTTGGCTGGGTGTTCCTCACCTTTTCGCAATTTCAAAATATCCGTGCAAGGACTGCTAAAAAACAACTCTATCCCTGAATACCGGATGGAAATAGACGCGCAAAAAGTGACGGCAACCTTTTACCGTAGATGATTGTGCGATCTGTAAATCGAATGCACCTGTTCTGGGTTGCCTGTAAAACGAATGCATTCTTATCTGCATGAATAACAAAGTAATAAGCGCTGTAAATCAAATGCAAACGCTTTTTTGGAGCGCTGTAAATCGAATGCATCTGCCGCGCGAAACCGGCGGCGCGCTAAGAAGTAAAGCACAGCGGAAATGACCGATTCCGCTAAACAATAAATCCATTTTTTGGTAGAGGCAAGTATGAAAGAAGAGGCAATCATGAAAGATCACGTCAATACTGCGATGGAAATCAGGGATTCGATCAATCTCCTGCGCGACAGGCTGGACGCACTTGAAAAGAAGTCGGCAGGTCTAGGCCAGAGACATCTTGATTTCGTTATGGCGGAAAACAACGGCAAGGCATGGGAGCATAAAAGTGTGCTGCATATGTACACCAGAATGCGGGATAACACCTTGAGCGCATTCTGGTACGAGGTTCACTGGTACGGTTCAAAGGCCGCAAAAACTCGCCGGATGACAAATAAGTACATCCGCAAACCCAAAGACAAACACGGCTACAACCTGGATGCGCTACTCAAATTGGCCCAACCGTGGGAAGCGGACATGGTGCGAGATATTGAACAGAAACTGCTTCCCATACGGCGCGAGGCGACATTCATTGGCAAGGCTATCGGACAGCTCAACCACATCATCAGGAGTGATGGTGGCTTCCGATGAAAGCATTCTACGAGTGGGAATCGCCGTGGCGACCGAACTTTGAAGCAACGATGTCGGCCTCATGGGCAGCTGCTGCGTTGTTCACGCTGATTGCGGCCAGATACATGCCGGTTCCGCTCCCTGTGAAATTCAGCGCGATTGCGATGACTGTCTGTACCGGCATGGCCTTGTATCGCGGTATCGGGGCATGGCGGCGTTATGTCAACCTGACGCGCCTGGACAATTACGGCAAAGAGTTCATCAGCATTCCTGAGCTGATAAACATGACAGTGGCGGCGACCAAAAAATCATCCGTGTGGCTTGGCAAGGGCTTTGACTGGACGGATGTTGAATCGCAGAAGATGCACGCACTGATCGGACAGGGTGTTGCTCGGACCATTGGCAAGATCACCAACGAGCGTCACCTGGACGGGGCGTACTGGATACACGGCCTGGACAAGGAAACTGACCGGTTCATGGACATCGCCAATCTGGTCGGCCATACCTTGCTGGTTGGAACGACGCGGGTTGGTAAAACCAGAATGATGGAGCTGTTGATTGGCCAGGCGATCATTCGCAACGAAACCGTCATCATCATTGACCCGAAAGGGGATCATGCACTGGCGGAAAACGCCAGACTGATATGTGCGGCGATGGGACAACCGGAGCGCTTCGTGTACTTCCATCCAGCACACCCGGAGAAGTCCACGCCCATCGACCCGATGCGCAACTGGAATCGCCGAACCGAACTCGCCAGCCGGGTTGCCGCGCTGATTCCATCCGAAACCGGCGCAGACCCGTTCGCGGCCTTTGGCTGGAAAGTCCTCAATGACATTGTGAATGGCTTGGTGGCAACGGGTGTGAGCCCCAATCTGGTTCACATGAAGCGTTACATTGAGGGTGGCGCGGACAACTTGCTGCTGAACACGTTGCGCCATCACTTCATCGACACTGTGCCGGAATGGGAGACGCGCTCCAGCAGTTTCGTGAAAAAACATCGTGACCGGATACTGGAAGCCTATATCGACTTTTACAAGCAGACCGCCATCCATGAAGCGCAGTCGTC
>CAIZNF010000202.1 GCA_903934275.1 uncultured Nitrosomonadales bacterium | reverse complement strand
TTCCTTGAGGGGGATCTTCAACGCCAGATCAAGCTGCTTGACCGCCCACGCTGCAAAGACAATCGTGAACTGAGGCTCTATTCAGGCAATTTATTGCCCACTCGATTTTAAGGTTTTTAGTTTAGGGGTTTCGCTTTTCATCCCCTGAGCGCCGCCGAGTAGCGGAGGCTGGTCAGGGGGTTTCGGCGAGGACTGTCTGAGCGCGCAGCGCGAGTTCCGCAGCCGCCTGACCAGTCGAGCAACGCAGGGAACCCGAAGGGCGGCAAACCGGGGTCGCCTTTTAGTTCCGGCATAACATGCTGCGCATATGAACCTACTCTGCAACTTCGTTGTCTTTGGTTGCTTTCTTTTTGGCGAGGCAAAAAAAGTGACTAGCTGCCGGGCTACCCCCGGCGGTGTTGACTTTAATGTTAGGTGTATGTCTTACCCTTCGACAAGCTCAGGGCGAACGGGTTTATATAGCGACCAGCTACACACTCAAACCCCTCCCAACCTCCCCAACCCACCCTAACCCTCCCTTGTCAGGGAGGGAACAGGGAGGAGCGGCGACCTCTACGCGCTCTCCAACACCACAAACGCGACAATAAAATCCCGCTCATCGCTGATCGAAACATGGTGACCATTGATACCTAGCTTGGCAAGGTAAGTGCGCAAAATCTCGTCGAACTGCAATACCGGTTTGCCGAGCCCATCGTGCGTCACGCCGATACGACGCAAACTCACTGGCTCCCGCAACCCGCTGCCCGCCGCCTTGGCAAAGGCTTCTTTGGCGGCGAAGCGTTTCGCCAGAAAACGCGCCGGGTTGGCGTGCGCCTGAAATTCCGTCAGCTCGGACTCGTTCAGCATCCGCTCGGCGAGGCGCTGACCGTAGCGCGCGAGCATTTTCTCGATACGCGCGAATTCAACAATGTCGGTACCTATTCCGTGAATCATGCTTGAACCAGCAACGCCTTCATCTTCCGCACTGCCGCATCCAGCCCGATGAACACCGATTCGGCGATAATCGCATGGCCTATGTTGAGCTCGATGATGTTGGGGATCGCGACGATGGGTTGCACGTTGTGATAGTTCAGGCCGTGCCCGGCATTCACCTGTAGGCCATGCGCATGGGCGTGTTCGGCTGCGGTGCGGATGCGTTCCAGCTCGTGCTGGCGTTGCGGTACGCTGTCCGCGTCGGCATATTTTCCGGTATGCAGCTCCACCACCGGCGCACCGCTGCGGAGTGCCGCGTCGATCTGCTTCTGGTCTGGGTCGATGAACAGCGACACGCGGATGCCCGCTTCAACACAGCGCTCGCAGACCGATTTGATGTTATCGAAATAACGTATCACGTCCAGCCCGCCTTCGGTGGTCAGCTCTTCGCGGCGTTCCGGCACGAGGCATAAATCATGCGGCTTGATACGCAGCGCATTCACGATCATTTCGTCGGTGACGGCGCACTCGAGATTCATGCGCGTTTGCAGCATGTCGCGCAGGATTTCCACGTCGCGATCCTGAATGTGGCGACGATCTTCGCGCAGATGCAGGGTGATCGCATCGGCTCCGGCCTCTTCGCAAATCAGCGCCGCACGCACCACGTTGGGATAGCGCGCCCCGCGTGCCTGACGTAGCGTGGCGACATGATCGATATTCAGTCTGAGTTTCATCATTTCTAACTTCCTTTTTTTGTCCGCAGATTACGCAGATTAAATAGATTGAAAAGCGATTAAATCGTTACAGCGGCGGAGGCTGAAATCAACCAGCAGAGCAACTGTTGGCGGAATCGGAAGCGATCCCTATTTTTGAATTTGTTTTAATCTATTTAATCTGTGTAATCT
>CAIZNF010000201.1 GCA_903934275.1 uncultured Nitrosomonadales bacterium | reverse complement strand
TAGACTCATGTGCTTTGATACTGTCAACGAATCCATTGATATGAAAGCCAATAGGCGCCGGTTCTTGGCATACTTAAAGGCAAAGGAGATGGCAATCAAGGATAAGAATGACAGCCTGAGCCAGATCGTGCCGCGCGCGCCCACTGGATCCGTGACGTAGTCCCATATCCAGAGCGATGCCCCCAGGCAAGCGAAAAGGATAAACATGGCCACACTGAAAGAACGGTGGTCTTCCAGTTTCTTTTGGAGGTATACCGGTTCGGCTGTGAAGCCAAAATAACCGGGGCGTTCTTTTATTCTTCGCATGGGTGGTCGTGGTTCCGAAGAGATTCAATCATGAAAAACTTCTCATAACAGCCGCTTATTCTATGCTTTGACGGCGTGTTTGTCTTTTATTCTGCGGCCATTCAGCCATCGTATGGCACAAGAATTTTTTGCCGGTTATCATGCGCGGGTTACAGTGCTTTCGCACAACAACCGCATTTGCGGCATTGTGCGAAGTTCTTCAGAACATGTTTAAAATTACTGCGCATCAGAATTGCGGCGTTGCGCGGGCTCGGAATTCTCATGCACTCAAGTACATTTTGGTTCCTGCGCCCCGTGCGCTTCGCACTTCGACCTGTTCGCTACACTTTTAAAACACGTTTCCAGAGATTACGAGGCGGTCAACCATGCTAAAGAACTTGCGGAATCTTTTGAATTTTGTGCGTTTCATCGCAGTGCGCTTCGATCAGGATCGCTGCGTGCAGGTTGCGGCGAGCTTGACCTTTACCACGCTATTGTCGCTGGTTCCATTGATTACCATCGTGCTGGCGGTGTTCTCGATATTCCCGGTATTCGATGATTTTTCCAACCAGATCAAGACGTATCTGATCAGCAATTTGATGCCGAATATGGCGGGTAAGATTATCACGCAATACATGCAGCAGTTTACCGAGAGCGCGATGCGCCTGACGGCGGTCGGCCTCATGTTTCTCGGGGTGACGGCGATGTTGTTGATGCTGACCATAGACCATGCATTCAATACGATCTGGAGGGTGATACGACCCAGGCCATTGCTCAAACGGTTGGTGATTTATTGGGCGGTGCTGACGCTTGCGCCGCTGCTCATCGGCGCGAGCTTGTCGCTGACTTCATGGCTGGTCGGATTGTCGATGGGCCATTCCAAACATATCCCGATTTTCGGTGTGGGTGTGTTGAAAACATTGCCCGTGTTGTTTGCCATGTTGGCGTTCGCCATATTGTTCCGGCTGGTGCCGAACAGCTATGTGCCGCGCAAACATGCCTTGATCGGCGCGATTGTTGCAGCACTCGTGTTCGAGTCGATGAACAGCGTGTTTGGTTATTACATCAGCCATTTCCCAACTTACAAGCTGGTATATGGCGCGTTTGCCAGCGTGCCGATCTTCCTGATGTGGATTTATCTGTCCTGGTTGGCCACCCTGCTTGGTGCGGTGATCGCGGCATCGCTGTCGCATTGGGGCGCTCCCATATCTCAGCAATTATCGCCTGTAGCGCAATTGCTGGATGCGTTGCGCGTGTTGAAAATCATGGCAAATGGTTTGCGGCAGGGCAGGGTGAACACTTTTCCGGAATTATCCGAATCCCTGCATCTCGGTTATGACGCGCTGGAGGAAATTCTCGATAAGCTGGAAAACGCCGATATGGTGCGTAAATCTGAGGGAAGCGGCTGGTTGTTGATGCGCGATGTGGGGCATATTCGCGCCAGCGAATTGTTGTGTCTGTTTGTGTTGAATCATGGCCCACTGCCCGTCGGCCAGAATGGCGATCCGTTGCAACAATGGTTTGTGGATTGTGTCAGGCAGCTTGAGCAAGATGCCGACCTGACGTTGCAGGAGCTTTTTGCGCGCAACGGCGCACAAAACCCGATTCCATCGCCCGTCTGAATTTTGAGGGCAGGGCGTTTTACGGTATCATCACCCTTACAAAAAACATTTGTCCGGACACCCGCATGACCAAATACATCTTCATCACCGGCGGCGTTGTTTCTTCATTGGGGAAAGGCATTGCCGCAGCCTCTCTCGCCGCCATTCTCGAATCACGCGGTCTCAAAGTGACGATGCTCAAGCTCGACCCTTACATTAACGTCGATCCGGGCACCATGAGCCCGTTCCAGCACGGAGAGGTGTTCGTTACCGAAGACGGTGCGGAAACCGATTTGGACTTGGGGCATTACGAGCGGTTCATTTCCGCAAAAATGCGCAAGGCCAACAACTTCACCACCGGGCAGATATACGACAGCGTGATCCGCAAGGAGCGGCGCGGCGAGTATCTGGGCAAGACGGTGCAGGTGATCCCGCATATTACCAATGAAATACAGGCGTTCATCGAGCGCGGCGCGGCGGCTTCGCTCGACGGCAAGGCCGACGTGGCGATTGTTGAAATCGGCGGCACGGTCGGCGACATCGAATCGCTGCCGTTCCTCGAGGCGGCGCGGCAAATGGGTTTGCGCATGAGCCGCAACCAGGTCGCGTATGTGCACCTGACGCTGGTTCCCTATATTGCCACCGCCGGCGAATTGAAGACCAAGCCGACGCAGCACAGCGTGCAGAAGTTGCGCGAGATCGGTATTTTCCCAACTGCGCTGGTGTGCCGCGCGGACAGACCAATTCCCGACGACGAGCGCGCCAAGATTTCGCTGTTCGCCAATGTGCGCGAAGATGGCGTGATCTCGATGTGGGATGTGGACAGCATCTACAAGGTTCCGCAAATGCTCAACCTGCAGGGATTGGATCGCATTGTCTGTGAAGAGCTGGGATTGAATTTGCCGCCCGCCGATCTGTCGGTCTGGGCGAAACTGGTGCACGCGCTGGAAAACCCGCAGCACCAAGTCACCATCGGCATGGTCGGCAAGTATGTCGATTTGACCGAGTCCTACAAGTCGCTGATCGAGGCGTTGCGCCATGCCGGGATACATACCGAAACCAAGGTGAATATCGAGTACATCGATTCGGAAGATATTGAAACATCCGGCACGCAAAGTCTGGCACACTTTGATGCGATCCTGGTGCCTGGCGGTTTCGGCAAGCGCGGCACGGAAGGAAAAATTGCCGCAATCCGTTTTGCGCGCGAAAATAAAATACCGTATCTGGGCATCTGCCTCGGCATGCAGCTCGCGGTGATCGAGTATGCGCGCCATGTTGCGGGCATGGCTGACGCGAACAGCACCGAATTCAATCTGGAGTCCGAACATCCTGTGGTCGCGCTGATCACCGAGTGGCTCGACCGCGACGGCAAAGTGGCAACGCGCAGCAGCGACTCCGATCTGGGCGGTACGATGCGCCTCGGCTCACAGCGTTGCCCGATCAAGCCCGTCACATTGGCGCATCGTATTTATGGTGATGAGGTGAATGAACGGCATCGCCATCGCTATGAGGTGAACAACCATTACGTGCCCGCGCTGGAAAAAGCCGGGCTGATTATTTCCGCGCGCACTCCTTCCGAAAACCTGCCGGAGATAATGGAGTTGCCGCAATCCACTCACCCGTGGTTTGTCGGTGTGCAGTTTCACCCTGAATTCACTTCCACGCCGCGCACCGGACACCCGCTGTTCAAGGCATTCGTTGAAGCTGCTTTGCAGCGTCAGAAGACAGAGGTGGTTGCGTGAAATTATGCAACTTCGATGTCGGGTTAGATCGCCCGCTATTTTTGATTGCTGGGCCTTGTGTGATCGAATCGCGGCAAATGGCATTGGATACTGCTGGCCAGTTACAGGAAATTTGCCGCGAGTTGGGTATCCCGTTTATTTACAAATCGTCTTACGACAAGGCCAACCGCAGTTCCGGCAAGTCGTTTCGTGGATTTGGCCTGGATGCCGGGCTGAAGATACTCGGTGAGGTGAAGGCGCAGCTGGGTGTGCCGGTATTGACCGACGTGCATAGTATCGACGAAATCGCACCGGTAGCGGCAGTGGTGGATGTGCTGCAAACGCCCGCATTTCTTTGTCGCCAGACCGATTTTATTCATGCCGTGGCTCGCTGCGGCCGCCCGGTGAATATCAAGAAAGGGCAGTTCCTGTCGCCGTGGGATATGCAGAATGTGGTGGAAAAAGCGCGCGAGTCCAGTGGGCAGGATAACATCATGGTGTGCGAGCGCGGTGCTTCGTTCGGTTACAATAACCTGGTGTCGGATATGCGCTCGCTGGCAGTGATGCGCGGCACAGGTTGTCCGGTGGTGTTCGATGCGACACATTCGGTGCAATTGCCCGGCGGGCAAGGGGCAGTCAGCGGCGGGCAACGCGAATTTGTGCCGGTCCTGGCGCGTGCCGCAGTGGCGGCGGGGATTTCCGGCTTGTTCATGGAGACGCATCCCGATCCGTCCAAGGCGTTGTCGGATGGGCCAAACGCCTTTCCGCTCAAGCATCTCAAAGTTTTGCTGCAAACGCTGAAAGTGCTGGACGAAACGGTCAAGCTGCAAGGGCTGGTCGAAGAAAAACTTGATTTAAAAAATGTCTGATCACGAAAGGAAAATATTATGAGCGCAATCGTTGATGTAATCGCCCGTGAAATTCTGGATTCGCGCGGCAACCCCACCGTGGAAGCGGACGTGTTGTTGGAGTCAGGCGTGATGGGGCGTGCCGCAGTGCCGTCCGGCGCATCTACCGGTACCAAAGAGGCGGTTGAGCTGCGCGATGACGACAAGCAGCGCTACCTCGGTAAAGGCGTGTTGAAAGCGGTGGAATATGTGAATACCGAAATCGCCGAAGCGATCATCGGGCTGGATGCCGCCGAGCAAGCCTTTATCGACCAGACCATGATCGAACTGGACGGTACGGAAAATAAAGGACGCCTCGGCGCAAATGCGATTCTCGCGGTGTCGATGGCGGTGGCTCGCGCGGCGGCGGAAGAAAGCGGCTTGCCGCTGTACCGCTATCTGGGCGGCGCGGCGCGCATGGAAATGCCCGTGCCGATGATGAACATAATCAACGGTGGAGCGCATGCCACTGGCGGCGCGGACATCCAGGAATTCATGGTTATTCCGGTGGGTGCGCAGAGTTTCCGCGAGGCGCTGCGTTGCGGTGCGGAAGTATTCCATAACCTGAAAAAAATTCTGCACCATCGCGGCCTCAGCACCACGGTGGGCGATGAGGGCGGTTTTGCGCCCGCTCTGGGTTCCAACGAGGCTGCCCTGAAAGTCATTGTGGAAGCCATCGAAGCGGCGGGGTATGTGCCCGGTGCGGATGTGGCTATCGGTATTGATGCCGCCGCTTCGGAGTTTTACAAGGATGGCCAGTACCGTTTGAATGCGGATGGGCTGACCCTCAATTCCGCGCAGATTATCGATCTGTATGCCACCTGGGTGGATAAGTATCCGATCATCAGCATCGAAGACGGCATGAGCGAGCATGACTGGGACGGCTGGAAGCGGCTCACCGCGCGCCTCGGCAAGTCCATTCAGATTGTGGGCGATGACGTGTTCGTCACCAACACCAAGATATTGCGCGAAGGTATCAAGCAAGGTGTCGCCAATTCCATCCTGATCAAGGTCAATCAGATCGGCTCCCTGACCGAAACCTTTGCCGCCATCGAGATGGCCAAGCGCGCCGGTTATACTGCCGTGATCTCGCATCGTTCCGGAGAGACTGAAGATTCTTTCATCGCCGACCTTGCAGTAGCCACCAACGCGATGCAGATCAAGACCGGCTCGCTGTCGCGTTCCGACCGCATGGCGAAATATAACCAACTGTTGCGCATCGAAGAAGATCTCGGTGATAGCGCGTCTTACCCTGGGCGCGACGCGTATTACCAGCTGGGCTAATGCGCCGTGCGGTCACACTGATACTGGCTGCCCTGTTGCTGCTGTTGCAGTACCCGTTGTGGCTGGGCAAAGGGGGCTGGTTGAAAGTATGGGACTTGAATCATCAGGTCGAAGCGCAGCAACAGGCCAATCGGCAGATTCAGGCGCGCAATGCTTTGCTGGATGCTGAGGTGCGCGACCTCAAACAAGGCACCGAAGCCATCGAAGAGCGCGCGCGTAGCGCATTGGGCATGATCAAGCATGACGAAGTGTTTTTTCAGGTTGTGGAGCAACCATCCACCCAAATAGAGGGGAAGCAGATGCTGCCCGCTTCATCTGTTTCAGATGCCCCCAAAATACAGCAGCGGCAAGTTCCTTAACCACCTGCGAAACACAACATACCAGTCTTTCGGTGGTGTCAAACCCGAGAATGGCTGTTATTGACACACCCAGGCAAAAGTTGTCAAATGCAGGCGTGTGTAGTGGTAATTTAATCTTGAAGGAGAATAAACATGGCTACCGTATCTAACACTGCCGCACCTATGACTGTCGCACTGTTGCCCGGTAAACCGGAAAGCAAAATGCGCTTGGCTGATATTCAGAAAAAAGAAAGGCAAGCGCAAAAAGAGCATGACAAGAAGATTGATGCACCTCAACAACAACAGCAATCTTCCACAGTGGTCAATATTTCCGCCAAAGCTAGGGAGTTGAGCAGTGCTGCCCCGGTCGGTCAAACGTCTTCGGCTGTAAATACCGGCAACTCTAACGATCAAGTTGCCAAGGTTGTTGTCAAAGACAGGGAGGCAGATCGAGCTCCTCCGGTAGTTCAGCCGTTACCGGCGGTCAATGTTGGTAGCGCTGTCGCACATTCGAAGAAGGCATAGGCTGTAGGGAGCCTCTATAAATCCAAACTCCGTCACGATACTGCGTTGCTCATAAAAAATTACTCCTAACATATCAGACATATGCGTCGTCGCAATTTTTATTCGAGCCTTGCCTCGCTTATAACCAGCCACTTAGTTGGCGTTGTTTGACAACTTAGTGGAATGGCTAGTTAGTTCATCAGGATTTTGAATTTATAGAGGC
>CAIZNF010000200.1 GCA_903934275.1 uncultured Nitrosomonadales bacterium | reverse complement strand
TATTTTGGAGATGGTAAATGAACCAGAAAAAACAAATACTGATCGCAGGGGTGATCCTGATCGTGATTTTGGGAGTGGTGCTCGGAGTGGATTATCTCCAACGTCAAAATGCTGCCGCCCTGGCTCCAGCCAATATGCCCCCCGGCTCGATCCCAATTTACGTGGACGATACGTTTGTTGGCAGTTTTATCCCCGATGATCTAAGTCAACTGCCTGCCGTGAGTTTTGTGGATGCTGAAGAAGGCAAGACCCAGGATGGCTGGCTGCTTCGGGATGTGTTGCTGCTTTATCTTGGCGAAGACAATTTGCAGGACCAATCGCAGGTCACAGTTTCAAGTTCGAGCCGTGAAAAAGGGAAGACCCTCTCATGGGCAGAAGTGGAAGATCAAAAGAACATGGTCATGTTCGATCTCTCTGGACGCGGAACTCTTAAACTGGTATCCGTCATCCCCGGCTTTGACATCCGCGACTCCTGGATTCAGGACGTGGACAAGATCGAAATCACATCCCCGTAAATTAGAGGTAATCCAATGAAACAACGTTATTTTTCCACCTTTCAATTAATTCTGCTTGCCCTCTTTTCTTCTCTCGTCATCGTCGCCAAAATTGCGCTGCGCACACCGCTTCAACTTTCAGGTCACTCCGGCATTTTCTGGATGGCGATCATCATCGTGGGGGCGCGTGTCGTTCCAAAACCGGGAGCATCTTCGATTATCGGTGTTACATCTGGTCTGCTGGCAAGTTTTATAGGGCTGGGCGATTTCGGCGCGTTGAACACCTTCATCTCGTACGCCATCGTCGGAGTGGTCTCGGATTTGATGGTGTGGATTTTGCGCGGCAACACCGAAAATGTTGTTGTGGCTATCATCGTGGGGATTTTCGGCCACCTCGGCAAGTTCCTCACCAAGTGGCTGTTCGGGATCATCACCGGCGCACCGATCGGTTTCGTGGCGTTGGGGCTGCTACGCGCTTTCATAAGCTACGTTGTCTTTGGAGCCATCGGCGGGATTTTGGGGTGGTTGACTTTGAAAGCTCTGAAGCGCGCTGGTTTCTTTGCCTACATGGCTGAGAAGCGCTGATAAGTTCCCCCTTTTAACGGCATACACCGCGTTTTCACGCGGTGCAGCCAAAAGACCAACTCAGAGGGAGGAGAGAGTTTGGAAGAGCAACTTATGGTTGCTCAATTACACAGGGTCAAGGTCAGGATTTGTACCGCAGAGGACACAGGCCGCTTTATCAAGCGCATTGCATTCCAATGCATTCGAACAACGGTGCGCGATAATTCTGGGCGACTGATCTGGCAGATTTTCAGCGGGATACACGACCTGATTTTCAATCGCGATCTCGCGGGCGGCATGTTCACAGTATTTGATCTTTTCAATTTTCCAAATTTTTTCTGCCATATCTGCCTCCTAACACTAATGAGCCAAGTTTAAGACATAACTTCACACCAGACTAGTGACAGGCGTCACAAACTGTTGTGACAAACTGCCTATTTAGGATGTGATATATCCTTATTTTTCCTGAGCGTCACTTGTACCTACACTTTGACTGCACTCAGCGCGAAGGAGTAAGGTGATACACATTGCCATTATCACTTGCGAAATAGATCTCACCAGATTCATCCTGACCAAAGGTCGTGATCGTCATACCCGTTTCAAACATGAGCTGGGACTGCCACTGTCCATTAGAGAGGATCAGTCCCCAAACAGTGCCGCGGCAATAATCTCCATATA
>CAIZNF010000199.1 GCA_903934275.1 uncultured Nitrosomonadales bacterium | reverse complement strand
TACCAGCGAGGCTCCCAGAGCATCTATCATTTAACTTTTTTAACCTTTTTAGGCTTAACTGCCAACGGTAATAAACTGGTGAGTTGCTGATAACGCTCAAACAAAAATGCCACGCGCGCTGCATCGGTGGCAGCACCTTTGTAGCCATAAGCGGCGTCTACGGCTTTATCTAAAGCTTGATGTGCCTTAAGCAGATTGGCGGGCATGGTGAGTGGATCGTATAAATCAGCCAATGAAGCGTTGGGATGCACAGCGCGGGCATCTAATACCGCTTGCGCGGCGGTTTCTATTTTATTGGTGCCATCCACACTACTCACTGCCGACATATTTCCCCTCACCCCTGCCCCTCTCCCCATTTCATGGGGAGAGGGGTTCTGATGGATTCCCTCTACCCGTGCGTGAGGTGCAGGGCATTCAGCTCCCTCTCCCCGTTCACGGGGAGAGGGTTGGGGTGAGGGGGATAATGCAGGCCAGGGGAAGTTGTTGTAAGTGATTTTTGCAGAATACTGAAAATCGCTTTTTAATCTGCCTGCCGTTGTACGCATCCATGCCATGTGCATAGCACTGGTAATCACTCCAAACTCAAACATGCTCGCATTGGGAATGGTTTGCAACTTATCGCCAGCGATTAAATCAGTGCTTGCATAAGCAATGGGAATGTACACACGCCTTTCGGATGAAACTCTAGGCAAGGCAAGATAGTTTGTTTTGGGTTGGCGAATTTCAGCAAACAAAGTAGGCATGTTAGCTAACGCTCGTGTTGGTAGCTTTGTGCTCGCCAAGCGCATCGCTTTCACTGCATCAACCCGCTTCAGCACTTCTGGCATGGCACGCAATACTTGGGGAGGGCAATCCACTAACCACAAACAATAACGCGCGATGCCATTAATAAACTCATCACCCATTGCAAATGGTTTTATCCATTGTTCAGCCTGCGGCTCTTGCGCAACAAGCAATGCCTTCTCTTCGGCGGACAAAATCAGATTGCCACCATCGGTGGGCTTGCTACCATTCACCATAGGTGACACTTGGCAGATTGGGTTAGTACGCGGCAACATGACCAAATTCGGCGCATCAGCTAAATATGGATTGATATTGCCAACCTTAACCGCATGCGGCTCGCCCTTAATATCATCGTATTCAAAAATAACTTTATCGGCTACGTCCTGCAAACCAAAACCGATAATCACGCAATGCACGGCGGCTTTACCACGCGCTTCGTTGTTCCAGCTAAACGTGCGGTGTGCAAAATGGATTTTTACGCCTTGCGCCAGCATCCAGCCCCATAACACCCCGACTTGCTCACCTTGGGTGATGCTATTAGTAGAAACAAATGCGCACCTGATTTTGCCTCCCTCGCCCTGCGAAGCGGGGAGAGGGATTGAGGGTGAGGGGAAAACATTTAAAGCCAAAACGACTTCTTCCAAAACACCTTCTGTATTTTGCAAAAACTCATTATTCCAAAAACGTAAGATTTTAATTCCTTGGTTGGCTAAATCCTTTGTTCTTTGTTCGTCATAATCTGCCGCTTGTTGGTGCTGACTTCCATCAAGCTCAATAGCAAGTTTAGCTTCTGCACAGTAAAAGTCTAAAATATAACCTGCCACAGGATGTTGCCGTCTAAACTTGAACTCAAAGAAACGTCTATCGCGTAATAGTTGCCATAATTTTTGCTCAGCATCTGTTGCGCTGGCGCGTAGTTCACGCGCATAAGTCTTTAGCTTAAGTTCTATTGCTGAATCTCTTTTAGTGAGCTCACCCCTCACCCCTGCCCCTCTCCCCATTTCATGGGGCGAGGGGTTCAAAGCCATATACCGCGCGGCTTTTATGTACCAAGCTGACACAAAATCCAGCAAACCTGCATTTTTAATCTCGCCACACACCAATTGCATATCCAGCTTTTGGGCGGCAGATTGATTACTTTTACCCAAAAACGGCGGGTTCCCCAACACATAACTACAACGCTCCGGCGGCAACACTTCAGCCCAATCCAGTTGCAGCGCATTAGCACACACAATATGCGGCGTGGCCTTGAGTGGAATTCGCGCAAAATACGCACCGAACTCTTCCGAGATTTTCATGTTCATCTGGTGGTCGGTGAGCCACAGCGCTACCTGAGCGATTTGTGCGGGAAATTCTTCAATCTCAATGCCGTAAAACTGGTCTACATCCACGTTGATTAAGCTTTGTACGTCTAGCACTTGCTGACCACCATCTCGGCTGGCACGTAGCACAGCAAGCTCTAGCAGGCGCAATTCCCGATAGGTAATGACCAAAAAATTACCGCAACCGCAGGCAGGG
>CAIZNF010000198.1 GCA_903934275.1 uncultured Nitrosomonadales bacterium | reverse complement strand
GTTCTACGTTTTCACGCCGCATTTTGTTGCTCTAATGAATATTTCGGATTTTCTTCTCCGTTCTTTAGCAAGGCCTCAACCTTCCTGGCCGAGTGGTCGTCATAAACCAGCGACCATAAGACCGCGCGCACCATCGAAAACTGAAAAGTTTTGTCGAAAAAATAATCCACTCCGGCATCTTTGCAACTTTTTATGTAAAACTCATCAACATAGTTGGTCAGCACGATCACTTTAATTTCGGGATGGTTTTTCTTGATACTCTTCAGCACTTCAACCCCAGAACCGGGCTTCAGGTTGAGATCGAGGATGACCACATCGGGCAGCAACGCCTCGATACACTCTATCGCGCCCAATTCGTCCACCGCAGAACCGACAAATTGAGCGTTCGGCAGATTGGTTAGCATACGTTGCAGAAGCTCGCGCACCTTCCCGGAATCCTCAACAATAAATACCTTCATCATTTCATCCCCGTTATTGGTTGACATGAAATTACACCCACGAAGTTAGAGCTAGCATGTTGCTCCTTTGCATCCGGTTGGCGTATCGGTGTTTGTCTGATTTTGGTGTAGGGGGATGAGAAATTTTGCTGTCAGTGTTTGCCTGACAGAAGGAGCGGTGTGATGCGGGGAGTGGCGGATATCTTGCTGAGAGTGGTCAACTTGAAATATTTCACCCTCGGTACAGGCGAAGTATGTAGGAGTTGCCGTAGGTTGGGCAAACCCAAACCCCTCCTGCCCTCCCCTTGGAATACTCTCCACCTGACAAGGGGGAGCTGGAGGGGGTTTGGTTTTTGGGTTGCACCACCACTTTTAAATGCGATTCTCGCGGGCTGGCGGGTATTATTCCTTTTCTATTTTAAAAATACAATAGTCTGTAGGTCGGGCTTCGCCCGACAGCCTTATTCGGCGGGCATAGCCCGCCCTACGGAAGTACACTTTTAATTTAGAAAGGAATTACGTGAGTTTGTTATCGACTGCGTAGCGCATCATTTCGGCATTATTGCGCAGGTGCATTTTTTGCAGGATGCGGCTGCGGTAGGTGCTGATGGTTTTTCCGCTCAAGGAGAGTGCTTCGGCAATTTCAGAAACTGTTTTTGCCGAGGTGATCATCAAAAAAATCTGGTATTCGCGATCCGATAGGGTTTCGTGCGAAACTTTCCCGTCCGGTGCTCCAACTTCGTCGGCGAGCATTTCAGCCACGGCCGGGCTGATGTATTTTTTGCCGCTTATGATGCGGTTCACCGCCTTCAACAGGATTGAGGGCGAACACCCCTTGGCCAGATAGCCGGATGCACCGGCCTTGATGAGGCGCACCGCGTATTGATCTTCCGAGTAGATGCTGACGATCAATACCGGCAATTGTGGTTTTAACTCGTGCAGCTGCTTGAGCAAGTCGATGCCGTTCATGCCGGGCATGGATATATCAACCACAGCAATGTCGCAGTCATGGATGCGCAGCCATTTCAGCGCATCAAGACCATTGTCGTGCTCCGCGACAACCTTCATCTCGCCGCTTTTTTCCAGGATGCGCGCCAACCCCTGGCGCACGATGGCGTGGTCGTCAGCGATCACGATGCGGATCATATTTTTTCCTCTTTGGTATTGCTGGCAGGCGGCAATCTTACCGTCACGCTGAATCCCCCGCCGGAAGGACTGTCGAATTTTATTTTTCCGCCCATCAGTTCGGCGCGTTCCTTCATGCCAAGTATGCCATAGGATTTTGAATCATCGCTGCGTATTTTTGATTTGCCATGCCCGTTGTCAGTGACCGACAGTAAAATCTCTCCCTCTCCCTCTCCC
>CAIZNF010000197.1 GCA_903934275.1 uncultured Nitrosomonadales bacterium | reverse complement strand
CGCCGTGCCCGCTAGAATCAACTCTCTAAATAGTCAACGAGAATGCCGCTGGTAAGACGAAGGCGCTGGCTGAGCAGTTGCGCTATCTTGAGCAGCAGTTTTGCTGAAAGCGCGGGTCTGTCACGCATGATTTGCAGGAAGTTTTCCTGGGTCAGAACAGCCAACATCGATGGCTCGATAGCCACTGCGGTGGCGGAGCGCGGCTCGCCGTCCACAATTGTCATTTCACCCAAACTGCGTCCCGCGAATACTGTCGTAACAGTTTTATCGACATGCTGATTGTTTTCTTTGTGGATTTCAAGTTTGCCTTGCAGCACGATACACATGAAATCCCCCTTGTCACCCTCGCGAAACAGGACGGCACCGGGAGCAGCGCGGTAAAGCTCGATATAGCCGGACAAAATCTCGATTTGCGCCCATTCAAAATCCTTGAACATTTGCGCTTTTTCGAGCATGGCCGCAATCCGGGCCGTGGCTACTTCGCTCGGTTTTTGTATGTGCTGGCGGCGCTCCTGAACCGCCCCGGAAGGTTGCTGCCGACGCTCTGGGAATTCGGCTTTCAGACTTTCCGGCTCCAATAATTCAAGCGATTCAAGCGAAGTTTTGTTGTTATTCAGTGCCATATTCTTTGAGCCAGGAGTTGGGAGCCGAAAAACTGTTCACGGCTCCCGGTTTTTCCCTCAGGTGTTTTGCACCACAACTTTCGGAAATACGGCGCTGTGGCTCTGTGCCATTTCTCCCACTTTAACCGCAATGCGCCGCGCAATCTGTTTGTATGTTTTCGCGATATTGCCGTCCGGATCGGCCACTACCGTCGGCTTGCCGGAATCGGTCTGTTCGCGAATGCAGATATCCAGCGGCAGATTTCCGAGAAACTCGGTGCTGTAATCGGCGCACATTTTCTCGCCGCCGCCCGAACCAAAAATATGCTCTTCATGCCCGCATTTTGAACAAATGTGGGTGCTCATATTTTCCACAATGCCGATAATTTTAATACCGACTTTCTCAAACATCTTGAGCCCCTTGCGCGCATCCAGCAGAGCAATATCCTGCGGGGTAGTCACAATCACCGCGCCGGTGACCGGCACTTGTTGGGCCAGCGAAAGCTGGATGTCGCCGGTACCGGGAGGCAAATCCACAATCAAATAATCGAGGTCATCCCAACGCGTCTGGCGCAGCAATTGATCCAGCGCCTGCGTGACCATCGGGCCGCGCCAGATCATCGGTGTATCACCGCTACCGATGAGGAAGCCGATGGACATCGCCTGCAAGCCATGATTGGCCATCGGTATCATGAAATTGCCACCATCTGTAGTAGGCTGTCCGGAAATACCCAGCATAGTGGGTTGTGAAGGCCCATAAATGTCGGCATCCAGCATGCCTACACGCGCGCCTTCCGCAGCCAGAGCCAACGCGATATTTACCGCAGTGGTAGATTTGCCCACACCGCCCTTGCCGCTCGCCACTGCGATGATATTTTTCACACCGTCCACCAGTTTCGCGCCATGCTGTACCGCGTGCGACACCACTTTGCTGGTTACGTTAACGCTAACATTGCCAACACCCGGCAAAGCGGCCTTTAAATGCGCTTCGATTATTGCGCGAATCTCATCCCACACGCTCTTGGCAGGATAGCCGAGCATAATATCCAACGATATATCGTTGCCGTTGATCTTGATGTTCTTCAAGGATTTACCGCTGGCGAAATCTTTTCTGGTGTTCTGATCAATCAAATTTTTTAATGCGCCTTGTACATCGGCTTCGCTAAAACTCATTATTCACTCCTGAAATCATAAAAAAGGTTGGACTCCAAACTG
>CAIZNF010000196.1 GCA_903934275.1 uncultured Nitrosomonadales bacterium | reverse complement strand
CCAGGCGGCGATTGATGTTGAAAAAATCGCGGCCTAGAGACCGCTCCTACGCGGAATTTTTTGGTTCGGCTTGGATTCTGAATCTGGAAACATCGGCTTTGGTAGGTCGGGCTCTGCCCGACATGGCGGGCAGAGCCACCCCTGCGATTGCATGCATGCTAAGCCGAAATCTCGATCATCACCGCATCGTCCGACAACCCTCGCCCATCACAGTATGCGTCCAATTCCTGCCAGATAACTTCCAGCGGCAACTGCTCCTGGTAGATGCGCGATACCAGCGCCTCCAGCCGCTCCTGACCATACAACTTTCGCTCAATCGAATTTGCTTCGGTGATGCCATCCGAATACTGGTAAATGCGCATGTCCGGTTTCATTTCGATTTGCGCGTGAGGCTCGAAGGTATCTATTTCCTCGCTGATTCCCAGCGGCAAGCCGCGTGAATTAACCCGGTTAATTGCGTGGGTGGCATCCAAATAAAGCGTGGGTGGCAGGCCGCAATTCCATGCCATCACTTGTTTCCGGTCGGGCGACAACTCCAGTGCGCCTGCCGCCATATAGAGCTGGGTGGGGAGTTGGCGGTACAGAATGCGGTTTACTTCCTCAAGGATGCAGCGCATGGCGCGACCCTCGGCAGTGCGTTGGTAAAAAATGTACGACACCAGCGGGCCACCAAACGCTGCCGTTAAACCGTGCCCGGAAAAATCGCCGACCATTACGTGCTGCGCGCCATCCGGGCGGTAGGCGGAAAGGGCGATGTCGCCGCCGGTTTTTTCCAGTAATTTCTGAATCAGCCTAATCTTGCGCACATCGAACGGACTGGCCGAGCGCATCCGCGTGACGATGTCTTCGAGCAACTCTTTTTCATCGTTGAGGATCAGATTTTTTTGTTCCAGCTCAAGACGTGTTTGTTGCAGGTCATCATTTTTTTGTTCGAGTTCGCGGCGCGCCTGTTGCAGAGTCAGATGGGTGTTCACTCGCGCCTTCACAATGGCGGGAACGACTGGCTTGGTCAGATAGTCCACCGCACCGAGCGCCAATCCCTGAACCTCGTCCCCGGTTTCTGTTTTGGCAGTAACAAAAATAACCGGGATAGGGCGGGTGAGCGGATCGGCTTTAAGATGTTTGCATACTTCGTAGCCGTCCATCTCCGGCATCATGATGTCGAGCAGAATCAGATCGGGAGGTTGCGTCGCCGCTATTTCCAGCGCCAACCGGCCGCTGTTGGCAATTTTTATTGCATAGTCTGTGCCCAATATGCTGCGCAGCACACTGATGTTGTCGGGGGTGTCGTCCACCACCAGAATGGTCGACTTCGTGCTGGGTGGCTGAATCATGAAGGCTTGACGTTATTTTCGTTCGCTGTGTTGGCCGCATCGCTGTATTTGGTCGCGATGCGCCGCACTTCGGTTTCCATACCCAAGAATAGTTTGGACAGCTCCGGGTCGAAGTGCTGTCCTGCCTCTTTTTCAATCAGCTCCAGAGCGCTCTCTATCGACCACGCGCGTTTATAGGGCCGTATGCAAGTCAGGGCATCGAACACATCGGCTATCGCCACAATACGCCCGACAAGCGGAATAGATTCCCCGCTCAAACCGCGCGGATAACCCTTGCCGTTCCATTTCTCGTGATGCCCCAGCGCAATCTGTTTTGCCATCTGCATCACCTCGGCATCGTGCTCGCCAATAATTTCCGCACCGATTATGGGATGGCGCTTCATCACCTCAAACTCTTCTTCCGTCAGCTTGCCAGGCTTGAGCAGAATGTGATCGGGGACACCGATCTTGCCGATGTCGTGCATCATGGAAGCGTACATCAGCAATTCCGCCTGCGGCTCAGGAAGCCCGGATGCCAGCCCCAGCAGCTTGCTGAAGTTGCCCACCCGCACGACATGCTTGCCGGTATCGTTATCGCGATAATCGGCCGCGCGACCCAGTTGCTGAAGCATGACGATATGCGTCTGCTCCAGTTGCCGGTTGCTGTTCTCCAGTTGCTGATTGCTGCGCTCCAGTTCGCTGGTACGCTCTGCCACCAGTTGTTCCAGATAGCGGCGCTGATCGGTCAAGGCCAGATGTGCCTGGACACGGGCACGCACAATAGATGCCTTGATGGGTTTGGTGATGTAGTCCGCCGCGCCCAACTCGAAACCCAGCGTCTCATCTTCTGCGTCTCCGAGAGCCGTGACAAAAATAATCGGTATGTGTCGGGTAGCCGCATTTTCCTTGAGCTGGCGACAGACCTCATGGCCGCTCATCCCCGGCATCATGACATCGAGCAGGATCAAATCGGGAGGCTGCTCCGCGACAATTTCCAGTGCCAACTCGCCGCAGTTGGCAATTTTTATCGCGTAGTCTGCGCCCAATATGCCGCGCAGCACACTGATGTTATCGGGGGTGTCGTCCACCACCAGCAATGAACTTTTTTTAGCGTCGCTCATTTCTTCTCCAAGGTAAGCTGCTGCACTTCCACCAGCGCGTTTTTATAATCGTAATCGTCGATATACCGGCCCAGCTTGGCGTAGCGCGGTGCGCTTGCCGCGCTATTGGTCTGCTGCTTGATCTGCTGCATGGTATCCACCGCATTGGAATCAAAAGACTTCAGTTGAGCGGTCAATTTCTCCAGCAACATGCCGAGTTGCGCAATATCCACGGGGTGTTGCGTCGGGTCAACCACGGCAACGCCAGTCTCTGCCGCCCGAGCTTGCAGATAGGCATTGACCGATACTATCACCTGAGCCATCTCCGTAGTCGCAGCTGCAATCAATTGCGGATATTTTTCTGTGCCCCCCTCCCTGATGGCAACCTCCAATTGGCTTGCGGATTCCGCCAGTGTTGCCGCCCCGATGGTTGCGGCGATTCCCTTCAGCGTATGCGCCAGACGTTCCGCCGTCTGGCTATCGTGGGCGGCGAGCGCGTTCTGTATGGCTTGTATGGCCTGCCCTTGATTGGCTGCAAATTTTCCGGTTATGTTCAGATAAATATCTTTATCGCCCATATTGGCTATCGCCCTGTCTGGATCAAAGGCAGGAGTGCCTCTGGATGCGACATGTGCAGGAGCCGCAGCAGATTTGGCTGGCAATGCATTGCGCTGTGTCCAACGCGCGAGGGTGGCATACAGCACATCGACTTGTATGGGCTTGGTAACATAATCGTTCATGCCCGCAGCAAGGCATTGTTTGCGATCACCGTGCATGGCATTGGCGGTCATGGCAATGATGGGTAAATCGCCAAGGGCAGGATTTTTTCTGATCTGGCGTGTGGCCTCCATGCCTTCCATGCGCGGCATGTGCATATCCATCAGCACCGCATCGAACCGTCCGGCTTGTGCCGCTTGCACGGCCTCGACTCCGTCGCAGGCAAGGCTGACCTCTATGCCGACGCGATTTAGCAGCGCGGTCGCCAATTGCTGGTTGAATTCGTTGTCTTCCACCAGCAATACATGCAGGCCGGTTAAATCGGCGAAGCCGACCTTTTCATCCGGTGCGTTGGGCAGGCTCGAATCTGCGGGCATGCCGCTCTCTTCGGGCAGGTAGGTGAAGGGCAGGTTGAAGGCAAAAGTGCTGCCTTTTCCCGGTGTGCTTTCCACCCACATCGTCCCGCCCATTTGTTCGACAAGCCCTTTGGATATGGACAACCCCAGTCCTGTCCCGCCATATTTGCGCGTGGTGGAGGCATCGGCCTGACTGAATGATTGAAACAGTTTTCCGATTTGTTCCTGGGATATGCCGATGCCGGTGTCATGCACCGTGAAGCCCAGCACGGCATGACCGTGGCTGTCACTTTGGCTTTCTATACTGACCCGCACAGTGATTTCGCCCGCTTCAGTGAACTTGAGGGCATTGCCGATCAGATTATTCAGGACTTGCCCCAAGCGCAACGGATCACCCACCAATGTCTGCGGAATTTCAGGTTCCTTGTCAAACTGGAGTGCCAGACCTTTTTCTGTTGCGCGGATACCTGCGATATCGGCCGCACTACGCAGCACCTCATCAAGCCGGAAAGGTATTTTTTCTACCTCCAGCTTGCCCGCCTCGACTTTGGAAAAATCCAGAATGTCGTTGATGATGCCCAACAATGCGTTGGCTGAACGGTAAACCTTTTCCGTGTAATCGCGTTGCGCCGCTTCCAGCTTGGTTTGCAGGCACAGATGCGAGAAGCCGATGATTGCATTCATCGGAGTGCGGATTTCGTGGCTCATGTTGGCGAGGAATTCACTCTTCGCCTTGTTGGCGGCTTCGGCTTCGGCCTTAGATTTTCTCAGTTCCTGATTGGTGCGCTTCCGCTCGGTGATGTCTTCCTGGACGGCCACGAAATGGGTGATGGCTCCCTTGTCATCGCGAATCGGAGAGATGCTGGTATACCCGAAATAATCTTCGCCGGTTTTTTTCTTGTTGTGAAATTCTCCCTGCCATGCCTCGCCCGATGATATGCCTGACCATAGCTTCTCGTAGAATCTTGGTGAAATGTTGCCGGACTTGAGGATGCGAGGGTTCTGGCCGATGGCCTCTTCTGCCGTGTATCCGGTCACTTCGGTGAATCTCGGATTAACGTATTCGATCGTGCCCTTCAAGTCGGTGATGACCACGCAAGCCGGGCTGTTTTCCACGGCCTTGGAAAGCGTGAGCAGTTTTTTTCTGATTTCTATCTTTTCGCTGATATCCATGAAAGTTGCCACTGCGCCAGCCGTAGCGCCGCCACTGATAATGGGGTGCGACCAGTATTCCACCGCGACGCTTGTGCCGTCTTTTCGCCAGAACACCTCATTGTCAGCGTGAGCCCCCAGGCCGGATTGATAGGTTTTGTATACGGGGCACTCCCTGGCGGGATATGGTGTGCCGTCCGCATGGGAGTGGTGTATCAGTTCGTGAATATGCTTGCCGATGACTTCGCTGTCATCCCGGTAGCCGAGAATGCACAGGAACGCCGCGTTGACGAAAGTACAGTTGCCACTGTTATCCATCCCGTACATACCTTCTTCCATGGAATCGAGCATGCTTTGCATGATTTCATGCGAATCTCGCAACGATTGTTGTGCGGCTCTGCGTATGCTGATATCGCGTACCGTTGCCTGTAAAATCGTTTTGCCATCCAGCATCATGCGGGTGAGCCGCACATTGGCGGGAAATGTCTTTCCGGTGTCGAGACGCTTATGTATCCACTCGAAAAGATTGCTGCCTGTTTCTATTGCTGTGGCGACCTGCCGGTTGGCCAGCGTCACGGAATCCGTGCCGCAGGGTTGCTTGGGTGGCGATAAGTCGGCTGGGTGTTTTGAGCAGAAATCTTTCTTTGTCGCGCAACCGAACATCTCCAGCGTCACCATGTTGCAGTCTAAAAAACCTGTCTTATCCAGCAGCATGATCGCGTCACTGTTTGATTCAAAGAGTGTGCGGAACCGTGTCTCCGACCGTTGCAGTTGCGCATTAATCTGCTTGCTGTTACGCAATAAAATGATGCGCCACGCAGCGATAAAAAGAAATATTGTGCCTAAAATACCAAGCAACGAAAACTGAATTAATCGGTCCTTGGTGATTCCGGTCATCGCGGGAAGCCGTTTGAAGACGTGGAGGCTGATGCCCTCTTTTTCCAGTTTCTTTTCAGCCAGCAGAAGCGGCTGACTTTCTTCATTGAAACGCCGCAGCGTTGCACTCCACTGGCCGGCCCAGGAGTTGATGGACAGAACCGGAAAATCCTCCCGTTTATAGCGTGCCATCCGCTCTGCCTTGGAAAGCCCCGTGATGGTTGCATTAGGAAGCGAATTCATTTCGAGTTTGGTGTCGTCGGTGAGGATAATCACGCCATACT
>CAIZNF010000195.1 GCA_903934275.1 uncultured Nitrosomonadales bacterium | reverse complement strand
GGTCTTTCGCAATCTATTCGTTCTAGCCTGCAAAATCGCAAAGCCTCTGGTTATCACGTAAGCGGACGGAAGAGGTGAACGAATCGCTACACGAGTTTCACAGTAAATCGCCTGTCCCCGCAAAAAAATTTGCAAAAGCTCGGATGAGCCACTAGAATGCGCGCCTTTCCGTTGTACCGAATTCTCAAGGAGTAGTCATGGCAAATAGCGCACAAGCCCGCAAGCGTGCACGTCAGGCAGTTAAACAGAATGCTCATAACAGCAGCCTGCGCTCGGAATTGCGCACTGCGGTCAAAAAGGTTATCAAGGCGATTGAAGCTGGTGACAAGGTCGCCGCTCAAGCCGTTTACAAAGAGTCTGTGAGTGCTGTGGACAGCATCGCCGACAAGAAAATAATCCACAAGAACAAGGCTGCTCGACATAAGAGCCGCCTTTCTGCGGCCATCAAGGCAATGGCGTAAACGCCCAATCGCTTTGGTTCACCGCACAAGCCGACAGCAATGTCGGCTTGTTTGCTTTGTGATGCCGTTTGGATCAGTATACGGTTCTTGATCATTGTTCAACGGCGGCGTGTCCGCCGCCTTGTTTTTAAAACATATTCTCAGAGATTGTTTGTTTTCATGGGTTGCATGTTTATGGGGAGTTGATAGATGTCGCATGTGATGAACACTTATGCCCGGCTTCCCATTGCCTTTTCGCACGGCAAAGGCGCGTGGCTGTGGGATACCGAAGGCAAGCGCTATCTGGACGCGCTGTCCGGCATCGCGGTAAACACGCTGGGACACGCTCATCCGCGTTTCACCGCCGCGCTAAATGAACAGATCGGCAAGCTGATTCACTGCTCCAACATCTATCAGGTGCGAGAACAGGAGCTGCTGGCCGATAAGCTGTGCGGGCTGTCCGGCATGCAGGAAGTATTTTTCTGCAACTCCGGCTGCGAGGCGAACGAGGCCGCGATCAAGCTGGCGCGCATGTACGGGCACCAGCAAGACATAGAATCTCCTGCCATCATCGTGATGGAAAAAGCCTTTCACGGACGGACGTTGGCGACCCTTTCCGCCACCGGCAACCGCAAGGTACAGGCCGGTTTCGAGCCGCTGGTCAGCGGCTTTGTGCGTGTGCCCTATAACGACCTGGAAGCGATCCGTCATGTTGCACAGCACAACAGCAATGTGGTTGCGGTGCTGGTCGAGCCGATTCAGGGTGAAGGCGGCATCCGCACACTGGACATTCAATACCTGCAACAACTGCGAAAGATTTGCGACGAGCATAACTGGCTGCTGATGCTGGACGAGGTGCAATGCGGCACAGGACGTACCGGCAAATGGTTCGCCTTCCAGCACGCCGGCATCCAGCCGGACGTGATGACGCTGGCCAAAGGGCTTGGCTCCGGCGTACCGATTGGCACTTGCCTGACCGCAGGCAAGGCAAGCGGAATGTTCAAACCGGGCAATCACGGCTCGACGTTCGGCGGCAATCCACTGGCGTGCACGGCAGGCCTGACCACACTGAATATTATCGAGCAGGACAAGTTGCTGGCGCACGCCGAAAGCCTTGGGCAATTTATCAGACAAGGCATCGCCACTGCTTTGCAAGGTGTAAATGGCATCAAGGAAATTCGCGGGCAGGGGCTGATGCTCGGCATCGAACTCGACAAACCCTGCGGTGATCTGGTGCAATTAGCTCTCGCAAAAGGGCTGCTGGCCAACGTCACCGCCGACAACGTGATCCGCCTTTTGCCACCGCTAATCATGTCAAAAGATGAAGCACAGCAAATGCTGGACATCCTGTGCCCGCTGATCAAAGAATTTTTGCAACCCTGATTGGTAATGAACCATGTCAGCCCAGCCCATATCAATAAAGCAACTCACGCCAGTCAAACATTTTCTTCAATTCAAGGATTTCACCCGCGAAGAATTTGAATACCTGTTCGAGCGCACCCGCATCATCAAGCAGAAATTCAAGACCTACCAGCAATATTGGCCGTTACAGGATCGCACGCTGGTGATGATTTTCGAGAAGGCCAGCACCCGGACGCGCCTATCGTTCGAAGCCGGCATGCAGCAACTGGGCGGTTCGGCGATCTACCTGAATACGCGCGATTCGCAATTGGGGCGCGGCGAGCCGGTAGAGGATGCCGGGCAAGTCATTTCGCGCATGAGCGACATCGTGATGATCCGCACCTTCGAACAATCCATCATCGAACGCTTCGCCGCGCACTCGCGCGTGCCGGTGATTAACGGTCTGACCAACGAATACCACCCGTGCCAGGTGCTCGCCGACATCTTCACCTACGTTGAGCTACGCGGCAGCATCCAGGGCAAAACCGTGGCGTGGATCGGCGATTCCAACAATATGTGCAACACTTGGCTGCAAGCCGCCGAGATACTGGATTTCAACGTGCATGTCTCAACTCCGTCTGGCTACGAAGTCGAACCGGAACGCGCTGGACTTTATGGCCACGAGCACTATGAAGAATTCGCCGACCCGATGGAAGCCGCGCGCGATGCCGATCTGGTGACCACCGACGTGTGGACCAGCATGGGTTTTGAAGCGGAAAACGAGGAGCGCCTGAAAGATTTCGCCGATTGGCAAGTGGACGAAGACATGATGCGCATCGCAGCCAAGGATGCACTGTTCATGCACTGCCTGCCCGCGCATCGCGGCGAGGAAGTCTCCGCCGGAGTCATCGATGGCCCACAAAGCGTGGTATGGGACGAGGCGGAAAATAGGCTGCACGCGCAAAAAGCACTGATGGAGTATCTGTTGCTGGGGCGAGTGGAGTAGGGGCGTATGGCATACGCCCTTCTTCGGCGGATGAAACCCGCCCTGCCTCGTTATAACAATTTATATTGGGAATAAATCTAATGTCTGACATCAAAAAAGCCGTCCTCGCCTATTCCGGCGGACTCGACACCTCGGTCATTCTGAAATGGCTGCAAGACACCTATCAATGCGAAGTCGTCACCTTTACCGCCGACATTGGCCAAGGTGAGGAGCTGGAACCGGCGCGCGCCAAGGCGCTGAAAATGGGCATCAAGCCGGAAAATATTTTCATCGACGATATGCGCGAGGAATTCGTGCGCGATTTCGTGTTCCCGATGTTCCGCGCCAATACAGTGTATGAGGGTGAATACCTGCTCGGCACGTCGATCGCGCGTCCGCTGATTGCCAAACGCCTGATTGAGATTGCCACCAAGACGGGAGCCGAGGCCATCGCGCATGGTGCGACCGGCAAGGGCAACGACCAGGTGCGCTTCGAGCTGGGCGCTTATGCGCTGAACCCGAACATCAGGGTCATCGCGCCGTGGCGCGAATGGGATCTGCTATCGCGCGAAAAACTGATGGCTTATGCCGAAAACGCGGGCATCCCCATTGACATGAAACACAAACAAGGCGGTTCGCCTTATTCGATGGATGCGAACTTGCTGCACATTTCCTTCGAAGGCCGCCATCTGGAAGACCCCGCCGCCGAAGCCGAAGAGAGCATGTGGCGCTGGACGGTGTCGCCGGAAGCAGCTCCGGACAAAGCGGAATATCTTGATATTGAATTCGCCAACGGCGACATCGTCGCGCTGAACGACAAGAAGATGTCACCCGCACAGGTGCTGGCCAAGCTGAACGAACTGGGCGGCAAGCACGGCATTGGCCGTCTCGACCTGGTGGAAAACCGTTATGTCGGCATGAAGTCGCGCGGCTGCTACGAGACCCCCGGCGGCACGATCATGCTCAAGGCGCACCGCGCCATCGAGTCGATCACGCTGGATCGCGAAGTGGCGCACTTGAAAGACGATCTGATGCCACGCTATGCCAGCATGATTTACAACGGCTACTGGTGGTCGCCGGAGCGCCGCGCATTGCAGACCCTGATTGACCACACCCAGAACTGCGTGAACGGCTGGGTGCGCATCAAACTGTACAAGGGCAACGTGATCGTGGTCGGGCGCGACTCGAAAACAGATTCGCTGTTCGACCCGACCATCGCCACCTTCGAGGACGACAAGGGCGCATACGACCAGAAGGACGCGGCGGGTTTCATTAAACTGAACGCGCTTCGTATGCGCATTGCGGCGAATCTGCACCAGAAAAAGTAGGGGCACAGCGCGCCTCTACCTGCCAACAAGGAGAGCATCGTGATCCACGAACTAAGCGGCGACATTCTATTGAGCGGTGCAAAAACCATCGCGCAAGGTGTCGCACCCAATGATGATTTTCATCATGGCCTGGCCTTGCAACTGCGCGAGCGCATGCCCGCGATGTACAAGGACTTCCGCCATTATTGTCAGACCAAACACCCCAAGTCAGGCGGCCTGTGGACATGGATGAGTTCCGATGGCCGTTACATCATCAATTTGTTTACGCAGGATGGTGCTTATGATCACGGCAGCAAACCGGGGCACGCCTCGATCAGCCATGTGAATCACTCGCTGCATGCTTTGCGCGGCCTAATCGAAAAGGAAAAATTTTCCAGTATCGCTTTACCGCGCCTAGCCTGCGGCATGACCGGTTTGGACTGGAGTGATGTAAAGCCTCTTATCGAAAAACAAATCGGCGACCTCGGCATCCCGGTGTATGTTTACACCAATTACCAAAAAGGCATCAAAGCCAGCGAACCCCCAAAATAATCAAACAATCTCAAAGGAAAACAGCGTCATGTCGGAAAAATTTGATAATGTCAGTGTAAGCAAAAAAGCCAATGTATTCTTCGACGGCAAGTGCGTATCGCATTCGGTATTCTTTCCGGATGGCACGCGCAAAACCGTGGGTGTCATCATGCCGGGTAGCCAGCTCACCTTCAATGTCGGCGCGCCCGAACTGATGGAGATCACCAGCGGCACCTGCGAAGTAAAGATCGCCGGTGAGCCTGCATTCAAGACCTATGCGGCGGGCACCAGCTTCAAGGTGGCTGAAAACAGCAGCTTTGAAATACATTCGGATGCTGAAGCGGTAAACTACGTTTGCAGTTTTGGTTGATAAAAACATCCGTCCGCAGATTACACAGATTCACGCAGATTCACGCAGATTGGTTTTCGAAAAATTTGTTTAATCTGCGTAATCTGCGGATAACCAAGTAAGGAGCACACCATGCCATCTTTCGACATCGTTTCAGAAGTAGACAAAACCGAAGTCAAAAATGCCATCGAGCAGACTAACAAGGAAGTCAGCACCCGCTTCGACTTCAAAGGCTCGGATGCGCGCGTGGAGCAGGCCGAACTCAAGCTCACCGTATGGGCAGACAACGAATTTCAGATGGATCAGGTGCAGGACATCCTGAATGCCAAGCTGACCAAGCGCGGCGTGGACATCAAGTGCCTGGAGGTCAGTGAGAAGATAGAGAAAGTCAGTGGCAACAAGGTCAAGCGCGGCTGTGAAGTGAAGGTCGGCATTGAAATCGAACTGGCAAAAAAAATCGTCAAACTGCTCAAGGACAGCAAGATAAAAGTGCAGTCCAGCATCCAAGGCGATGCCGTTAGAGTCACCGGCAAGAACCGCGACGATCTGCAAGCCGCTATCGCCTTTGTCAAAAAGACTATCACCGATTTCCCGTTGCAGTACCAGAATTTCAGGGACTGATATTGTTTTCCCCATTCGTTCTTTGCCCTTCTGCTTTACTCAGCGCGAATGAAATGATTTGTAATCTTTCGGAGGAAAATCATGCATAAAGTTCTCGTTCTACTCGCACAAGGTTGCGAGGAAATTGAAGCTGTAACTGTCATAGATATCCTGCGCCGCGCTGGTGTCGAAGTGACCAGTGCGGGACTAGACGACCTGCCGGTATTGGCCAGCCGAGGCGTAGTGCTGTTGGCGGACACTACGTTGGACCTTGTGCAACATCAAGATTTTGACATGATCGTGCTGCCCGGTGGCCAGCCCGGCACCGACAACCTCAGAGCCGACCAGCGCGTCATCGCGCTGCTGCAAAAAATGGCGCAGCAGGGAAAATATGTTGCCGCAATTTGCGCCGCGCCTTCGGTACTCGCCACCGCCGGATTGCTGGATGGGCGCAAAGCCACCTGTTATCCGACCTGCCTGGACGGCTTCCCCAAGGTAAATTTGCAAACCGATGCAGTGGTTGAAGACGGCAAGCTGATCACCTCGCGCGGCCCCGGCACGGCAATGGATTTCGCACTGACGCTGGTGGAGCGGCTGGCTGGCAAGGCCAAACGCCAGGAAGTAGAAGCTGCGCTGGTACGCTAATTCCAACTCAAGGGCAATACAATTCGTAGGTCGGGCTGTGCCCGACAGCTTGATTCGGCGGGCGCAGCCCGCCCTACAAAAAATACATGTTGATCTGGAATCGGTATAACTTGCTCGCGCTGTTCAAAAAACCTCCTCCTTCCGTCACCGCACTGCTGCTGCAATTCGCGGCATTCGTGCTGGCCCTGCTCTGTACCGGCCTAATCGGCCTGCAACTTTCGCCGCTCGCTTTCGCCTTGTTGTGCGGCCTGTTTGCCGCAGCTTTCAGCCACTTTGCCGGGCTGGCACGCTGGTGGCTACCGATACAATTATTGTTTGCTCCCGCGCTGGTGTCGATGCTCGCGCTGAACATTCCATCCGAATTTTTTCTCGCCGCGTTTCTCATCCTGCTGGCAGTGTACTGGAGCACCTTCCGAACCCAGGTACCGCTGTATCTTTCCAGCGACAAGGTGTGGCGCGCACTGGAAACACAACTCCCCTCGCCCGCTTGCGGGAGAGGGGCTAGGGGAGAGGGAAAGCCGAACTTCCGCCTCATCGACCTCGGCTCAGGCCTGGGTGGGGTACTGACGCATCTTGCCAGCGTCCGACCTGATGGGCACTACAGCGGTGTGGAATCTGCCCCACTACCATTCCTGTGGAGCTGGCTGCGCGTCAAACTTGGTGGCTATCGCAACTGCGACGTGTATTGGGGAAGCATCTGGGATGATAGTCTGGTGGCCTGCGACCTGGCGCGATACGACGTGGTGTTTGCCTACCTCTCGCCCGTACCGATGGAGCGGCTGTGGCGCAAGGCGCGTGCCGAGATGCGCCCCGGCACGATATTCATCAGTAGCACCTTCGCCGTGCCGGAACAAACGCCGCATGAAACGGTGCAAGTGGGTGACCTGCACCATTCTGAATTACTGATCTGGCGAATGTAATTCCGGCTGTAATTACACTGTCCAATACCAGCTGTTCGTGATCAGCTTCTTACGACACGTTGGAGTCATTGGCGGCGGGTGCATTAAACTCAGTGCGTTAAGTATATGCACGCTAAAAAGCCCCCCATTCATTTTTTCTGAGAAAGACCGATAATTATCAAAGTTTCGAAGCTAGCAGCCTGTCCGGCTTCACGTTAGCTCACTAACAACTCGGGTTTCTCGGGCTCATTTGATCACGTTTTCATAAAAAATATTTTCGGATTTTCATCAAATAATTTTTCGTGC
>CAIZNF010000194.1 GCA_903934275.1 uncultured Nitrosomonadales bacterium | reverse complement strand
CCCTGTGAATAAGTGGTCTCAACACGCGTGAAACCCTGACCCCATAAGGCTTTGCCGAGGGTGCCTGAATAAAAGGCAGATTGATGACTGGATCGCGTAACCAGAGCCAAAGTTCTGCCGTGACAAAGGGAGGCAGAGTTTAAAACGCACATTCCGATTACTAGTTCGGCAATTCAAAGGAGCTGTCCGTACATATTCAGTGAATTATAGCCGAGACAAATCTCTTTTGGGTTTTCGAAATCAACTTCTGTGCAAGGATGGTCTGAAAAACCCGCATTCAAATTTGCTAGCGGGCAATTAGATTTCAAATAGTGAGATTTCTAAGAAGTCCCACTCGATTCCGACGCTTTTCGCCTGTTTCAGACGGTTTTAGTCCGCCATCGGCGGGTATCCCCCTGTTTCCAGGCGTACTCATGCCTGCATCTCCATCAGCTTGCCGCGCACCATCCACAAATTGGACAGCGCAAACAAAGTAAACAACTGCTGTGTGTTCTTCTTGAGCCCGCGGTAGCGCACCTTCACGAAACCGAACTGGCGCTTGATCACCCTAAACGGATGCTCCACTTTGGCGCGGATGCCGGCCTTGAGCTTCTCAGCCTTGTCGATCAATGCATCCGCTTCGTTGTCTTTGTTTAAGGCCCGGCGCTTGCCAGGACGCATGGCGATGTGCCAGGTGACATCGGGCTTTGCGTCAGGTCGCTTTTCAATGCCTTGGTAGCCTGCATCGCCAAAGGCCAGTTTCTCTGCACCGTGCAGAAGACTGTTGCCTTCCACGACATCATGCACATTGCCCGAAGTGGCGCGCACGGTATGCACCAGGCCCGACTCAGCGTCAGCACCGATGTGTGCTTTCATGCCAAAGTACATCTGCTCACCCTTCTTGCTGGAGTGCATCTCTGGGTCGCGGGCGTGATCTTTGTTCTTGGTTGAGGACGGTGCGGCGATCAAAGTGGCATCAACCACGGTGCCATGCTTGAGCAACAGCCCTTTGCTCTCCAAGATGCTATTGACGGTGTCCAGAATCTTCTCAGCCAGTTTGTGTTTCTCCAGTCGGTGGCGGAACCGAAGGATGGTGCTCTCATCGGGCAAGCGCGTGAACTCTTCAATCTGAGCGAACTGACGGTACAAAGGCACATCGACAAAAGCCTCTGCCATCGCCGGATCAGACAGGGTGAACCATTGTTGCAAGAAGTGCGTGCGCAACATCGTCTGCAAGGAAAACGGGGGGCGGCCTTTGATGCCTTCGCAATAGTAAGGGGCAATCAAAGCCTCCAAGTCAACCCATGGAACGACCCGCTCCATATCTTCTAGAAAGATCTGCTTGCGGGTCTTCTTAGACAAGAGATCGAGGTTCAGAGGAGCTTGTATCATGCTATCTATTTTATAGCAAATGTATGATTTGGTAAACACAAATCAAGCTGACTTTTGCAGAGTTTCCTTTGGCCAAAATGCAGGCGTTTGGTATCTCCGTCAAAGATTTGCAGTCGGCCATGTCCAGTGGTCGCAAAGGCAAGGGTAAGACAAAGGTAGCAGCGGCAGCACAACCGAAAGCTGCCGGAGTGAAAAGGAAAAAGAGCGGCGTGGCAGTGGCGCCCAAATATCAGGGGCCGAATGGTGAGAGCTGGAGCGGTCGGGGGTTGACTCCGCGCTGGATGTCCAGTTTGCTTGCAGAAGGTAAAACGAAGGAAGATTTCGCCATCAAGTCTTGATGTGTGCGCCGTGCAATGCAAGGTCTAATCGGCGCTGACGGACTTCAGGTCGAGTGCGATCTGGTAAAGGGTATTGCGCGACTCGCCCGTGATGTCGGCTGCCAGCTTCACCGCAGTCTTTAGCGGGAGCTGTTCCAGTAATAGTTTCAAAACTCGTG
>CAIZNF010000193.1 GCA_903934275.1 uncultured Nitrosomonadales bacterium | reverse complement strand
GTGGATAAATTGCCGTTTTAGGATAAACGCCCGACCGGTTGCTATTTTGCCGTCAGCCGCCACAGCGAGGTGAGCTCTGCCGCACGTGCCGCGTGTAGCGGGTCGCTGGTATCGGAGACGCGCGGGTGATGCGGCTTCACATCTATTCTTCCCAGCACCGTCAAGCCCACCGCATCGATCGCAGCCAGCAACTCGGCACGAGAGCGCAAGCCCAGATGCTCGGCAAGGTCGGAGAGTATCAACCAGCCTTCGCCACCACTCTCCAAGTGCGCCGCCAAGCCGTTGAGGAATCCCAGCAACATGCGGCTCTCCGGGTCGAATATCGCGTGCTCGAGCGGCGAGCTTGGCCGCGCGGGAATCCACGGCGGGTTGCACACGATCAGTGAAGCGCGCCCCTCGGGAAACAGGTCGGCCTGCACCACTTCTACCTGTGCGGTCAGATTCAGCCGCGCTATATTTTCACGCGCACAGGCCAGCGCACGTTGATCTTGGTCGGTGGCGGTGGTGCGTTTGATGCCACGCCGCGCCAGCACGGCGGCGATCACACCTGTGCCTGTGCCGATATCGAATGCCACAGAATGAGTGCACGTCAATTTTGGCAACGGGGCATCATTCACCAGCCCGATGTACTCGCTGCGTATCGGCGCGAATACGCCGTAATGTGGATGGATGCGCGCGCCCAGAGGCGGAATCTCCACGCCATTCTTGCGCCACTCGTATGTGCCGATTATTCCCTGCAACCCGCGCAGTGATGCGATGTAAGGTTGAACTTCCGTTTCGAGGCCATACGCTTCTGCGCAAGCCTGATGCACGTCGGGTGCGCGGCGCAACGGAATACTGTGATCTGCATTGAACGGTATCAGCAGCAGACCCAAAGTGCGGGCGCGCTGCGATTGGGCGAGGCGATGCAGATGGAAGGCTTCGGTGGGCGTGGCGGGAATTTTTTTGTTTTTGCGTTCGCGCGGCTTTTCACTGGCGCGCCTTGTCATCGCCTGTAGCAGTTGGCGCGCGTTCTGGAAATCGCCGCGCCACAGCAGCGCGGTACCCTCGCAGGCCAATCTGTATGCGGTATCTGCGGTCATGCGGTCGTCGGCGATTACCACGCGTTTGGGTGGCGGTGTGCCGCTCTCAGAGCGCCAGCGGGCGGATTTTTCTTGGTCCGCTTCGACCCAGCGAATAACAGGGTGGTTGTTCATTACCGGCCTTCTTCTCTCTTGAGTTGTTGGTAGCGCAGCTTGGCGGCGTGATCGTCGCGCGCGGAATCTATTTCACGCATGACGGAGCGCAGGTCGGCTTGTTTTTCGTTTTGTTGAAAGCGCCCAGTCAAAAGCGTATCAGGGGACAAATCGCCGCGCTGGTAGAGCCCCCATATTTCCTTGCCGTACCGGGTGGTTAGCAGTTCGGGGGCGAATTGGCCGAAGTAATTGGCCAGATTTTCTACATCTCGTTCCAGCATGCGGCTGGCATTGTTGTTTGCGGCTGCATCTACCGCTTGCGGCAGGTCGATGATGACCGGCCCTTTGCTGTCGACCAGCACGTTGAACTCGGACAGGTCGCCGTGGACGAGACCGGCACAAAGCATGAGCACGACTTGCCGGATCAAAAAGGCGTGAAATTCTTTTGCCTGATGTTCGGTGAGCTCCAGGTCGTTGAGCCGGGGAGCCGGCTCGCCATTTTCGTCTGACACCAGCTCCATCAGCAGAACACCCTCGTAAAAGTTGTGGGGTTGCGGCACGCGCACACCGGCCGCAGCGAGCTTGTACAAGGCATCGACCTCGGCGTGCTGCCAAGCCGCTTCCTGCTCCTTGCGCCCGTAGCGCGAGCCTTTTTCCATCGCACGGGCCTGGCGGCTGTTCTTTGTTTTGCGGCCTTCGGTGTAGTGAACCGCCTGATGAAAACCGCGCTGGTTGGCCTCCTTGTAAACCTTTGCGCAACGAATCTCATCGCCGCACTGGACGACGTAGACCGTCGCCTCTTTGCCGCTCTTGAGCTGGCGCAATATTTTGTCTACCAGCCCGTCCTCGACGAGCGGTTCGATTCTTTTTGGGATTTTCATTGGGTCAAGTGGCCAGTAACTGTGGGGTGGGCTGCGTCCACCATGTCGGGCCTAGCACGACCCACATCAATCATGGCAGCACGAGTCTCGGGTGTTTCGAGGCTGATGCGTCCCAGCTTGCCGGCGCGGTACTCCGTCAGCAGGATCATCGCCGCTTTTTCCAGGTCCGGTGCGCCACCTTTGCCTTTCAGCAGGCAGCCGCGCTTTTTGGCTACCGCTTCGATCACGCCGATGCCATCCAGTCCCGCCACATCCAAACTGAAGCGTTCGGCGAGTTGTGCGGAGTAGCGTGCCAGCAGGATGTTGGCTAGATGTTCGGCGATTTCTTCTTCGATGACGGCGTTGCGACCAATGGCGTGGATCGCGGCGAGCATTAGACCGTCTTCGGGGTGTTCGATTTTCGGCCACATCAGGCCGGGCGAGTCGGTGAGCGTCATGCGCTCGTTCAGGTTGTGGCACTGCTGCGATTTGGTCACAGCGGGTTCGTCGCCGACATTGGCGACGCGGCGTTTGAGCAGCATATTCATCAGCGTGGATTTGCCGACGTTGGGGATGCCCATGATCATCATGCGCAGCGGCTTGTGGTTGCTGTCGCGATGCGGCGCGAGTGGCTGGCACAGCTTCGGCACCTTGGCTGCGTCGCTGGCGCTCTTGCAGCTCAACGCCACCGCCTTGACTCCCGCCTGTTTATTGTAGAAATCCAACCAGGCCTGCGTGACAACGGGATCGGCGAGATCGGCTTTGTTAAGTATTTTTAGGCAGGGGCGTTGGCGTTGCTCGCGCAATTCCCGGATCATCGGGTTGCAGCTCGCTTCCGGCGCGCGCGCATCCAACACTTCGATGACGACATCGATAACGGCCATGGTCTCGGCCGCTTTTCTGCGCGCCGAAGTCATGTGACCGGGAAACCACTGAATAGACATTTAATTGGTGCTTATTTTGAATAAAGGCGGATTTTACTCTGTGCCGCACACCCTTACTTATAAAAACTTGGAGGAGCGGGCCATGTGATGTTGCAAGCAGATCAGGCCGGTGCCAGCAACGCCAGTTGCGCCGCATCGAGATAGCACCACTCGCTTTCATCTAGCCCCAGTTCATCGAGTTTCAGCTGGCCTATTTGCGAACGACGCAGTGCGATGCAGTGGTTATCGGCGGCCGCCAGCATGCGTTTGACCTGATGGTATTTGCCCTGTTCCAGCACGATCTCAAGCTGATACGTGCCCACCATGCGGCAACTCACCGCCGCCAGCGGCGCGGGTTCATCGTGCAGTTTTACGCCGTCCAGCAACCGTGTAACCAGTTGCGGCGTGACTGGCTCATGCGTGGTGGCGACGTAGACTTTGGGCACATGATATTTTGGCGAGGACTGCTTGTGGATGAACGGTCCGTCATCCGACATCAGCAGCAGGCCGGTGGTGTCGTGATCGAGGCGGCCGACCGGCTGCACGTCGCGTCGGGTGAATTGCTCCGGCAGAAGGGTCAGCACGCCGGGGTGATGGCTGGTCTTGCGCGAGCATTCAAAATTGGCCGCCTTGTTCAACGCGATATAGACATGCTCGCGGTAAGCCCACGGTTCGCCGTAGATGGAGAATTCGAGGCCATCGGTCTCGATAGCGAAGCGGTTATCCCGGATGGCCTTACCGGCGACGCTCACTTCGCCGTCGGCAATCAGCTCACTGCACCACTTGCGGGTGCCAAAGCCCTGCGATTGCAGGATGCGGTCCAAGGTTAATTTGCTCATGGTGGGACTGTAGCAGAACAGTTAAGTAAACAGCATTGAACCTTAAAACCTCAATTCAAGCCACTGAAAATATCAGGGTTTGTCCGTTTTTCTTGCGCTCCCCTGCGGTAATCGTGATCTGGCAGGCAGTATCTGAGATTTACTTTTAAAATCGCTCAGGATGCGGCCGCGAGTTTCCACTTTCTGGTAAGCAAGTTGTGCATATAATCAACATCAAGTGCTTATAACCTTCGTCCTGCTTGGACGGGGAAGCCGAAAGGGTAGCCATTCGCCAACATCCTACTTGTGAAACGGTGCGCTCTCCAACTCCAATGTTGGGCAACAAAAATGTCATCAAAAATAAAATCAGGGGAAATTATGAATAACTGCTTCAAAGCTGTTTGTTTGCTGGTCACGTTGTTTCTAACTTTCAGCGGGGCAGCGTATGCTGCCGAATCAACAGGCACTACTTCGGCTTCATTATCCGATGTGCAAAAATATGAACGAGCCATCCACATCATGGCCATGCTGATAGTCGGCTTCGGCTTTCTGATGGTCTTTGTCAAGAAGTATGGCCGCTCGACACTTACCGCAACTTATCTGCTGGTCAGCGTGTCTGTCCCCCTATATTTCCTGAAGGAAAGCTATCTCGATAGCTCTGCCGGGATTATCGATAAGTTTATTTTGGCCGAATTTGCCGCCGCCAGCCTGCTGATCTGCGCAGGAGCCGTGCTAGGCCGCTTGAAAATGCATCAATACCTGCTGCTTGGCTTCTTGTTTGTGCCGTGTTACGCCCTGAATGAATGGATTGTCCTCAATGGCGGCCTTGGTCTGATTACCGGCAAGGTGGTGGATACCGGCGGGTCTATCGTTATTCACGCATTTGGTGCCATCTTTGGCCTTGCGGTAGCTGCTACCATGACTACGCAGAAGGAGTATGAAACGGCTATCGAGTGCGACGATACTAGCGACCGCTATTCCCTGCTGGGTAGTATGGTGCTGTGGGTCTTCTGGCCCAGTTTCTGCTCGGCGCTGGTTGCACCTGCGGATGTGCCGCATACAGCCGTTAATGTCTTTTTGGCTCTATGTGCCTCAACGCTGGCCACCTACTTTGCATCTGTTTTTCTGAGAGGAAAAATGTCGGCGGCAGATATTGCCAACGCAACCTTAGCGGGCGGCGTGGCGATCGGTTCGACCTGTGATATTGCCACTCCCGGAGCAGCTTTTGTCATCGGAATTTTGGCAGGTGTCTTATCCACTTTCGGCTTTGCAGTTCTCCAGAAGAAACTGACGGATATAACTAAGGCCGTCGACACATGCGGGGTAACCTATCTCCACGGCCTGCCGGGGCTGCTCGGCGGCTTCGCGGCTCTGGTTGTTGTCTCAGGTATCAATTTCAGTGCGCAGCTGACAGGAATACTGGTGACAATTATTTTCGCCGCAACCACAGGATTTATTAGCGGCAAAGTGATCGCTGTACTGGGGAGAAGGGCAGAGCCGTACGTCGATGCTGAAGAGTTCGAAGGCAGCTAAACACTGGTGGTGGGTTGCTACACGTCACGAGTGTATGCTTTTGGGAAAGTTGAAATTCTCTCTATGTAACCTGAAAGTGATGGAGCAAAATCAGATGCTGCAACCTGACGGTTTGAGTCAGGTTAAGTTCGAATTATTATATTCGCCTAAGCCGGACAAGCCGGAGCCCAAAAAATGCCGCGTAGGGGCGACTTCCAGGTCGCGCTCTAATTGCTCGCTGGAACACGCTTTTATGGTGATTTGTTGCGCATCATAATTCTAGGCACATTTCGGCATTATTTGACTGGTAACAGCTCACATTCGTAAGCGGTCGCTATGCGGCTTGCCTGCTTAAACAACTTCATCTCAACGGATGTAACTGCCGCATATCCGCATATCCGCTTTCCAACAGGCGTGAAATGTGAAAGAATCTGCGCATTGAAATTAAACGAATAGAGTGGCAAATGATCGACCGAGACGGCTATCGCCCGAATGTCGGCATCATTATCACGAATGACAGGAATCAGGTGTTCTGGGGCAAGCGGGTGCGGCAGCACGCATGGCAGTTTCCGCAAGGCGGTATACAGCATGGCGAGACCCCGGAGCAGGCGATGTACCGCGAGTTGCACGAAGAAGTCGGCTTGGTGCCGGAGCATGTGAAAATACTCGGGCGCACCCGTGACTGGATGCGTTATGAGGTTCCGCAGAGCTGGAGCAAGCGCGAATCGCGCGGTGGTTATCGCGGGCAAAAACAGATATGGTTTTTGCTGCGCTTGGTCGGTCGTGAGTGTGATGTTTGCCTGCGTGCCAGTTCGCATCCAGAATTTGACGCGTGGCGTTGGAATGATTATTGGCTGGATATCAGCGCCGTGATCGAATTCAAGCGCGAAGTATATACGAAGGCACTAAACGAGTTGGTCCGCTATCTTCCTGCGCCCAATAAATGACGTAGCTTGTTTGTGATATATGTATGAGTGATTTTAATTGTTAAGGTGAAGTCCATGAGTCGATTGTTGCGGTATGTTGTGCCGCTTGTGCTGTTGTTCGCTATTGCGGGTTGTTCTTCTGTCAAAGATGCCAAAGATTCCGTTAGCGGCTGGATGGGTGGCAGAGATAGCGCGACTGATACCACGGCCGATGTGAAAGCAGCCGGTGGCAACTCCGTGCCCCTGCTCAAATATGGCGCAACATTGCGTTTCAACAAATATACCGATCAGCGCAAGTCGAATAATCCCCGCTTGTTGGGTATAGCCTCATCACGTGTCACCGGCGTGGACGGTGACCAGATACTGCTCGACCAGGAAGTCGCAACCATCGCCACAACAGCCATTAAAAATCGATTCGATACGGAAGGCTATCAGATATTGGAAGGTGGTAACGCCAGTACCGCATTGTTTGAGGTGTCCGGGGTTATCAAGGACTTGACCCTGAACGTCAAAGCGCGCGATGAAATCAATATTGCGATCGAGACTACCATAAAAGAAGTGGCTACCGGCAAGGTGGTGTGGTCGGGTATTGTGATGGAAAAAAGTGATCGCTTCGCCGGTGTTTCAGGCAATAACAAGGATGATGTAATCGCTTATATGAATAAGGGGCTGCGCATTGCCAGCAAGAAAACGATCGAGGCAGTCAGCGCATCGTTGATGGCATCGCGGCCGGAGTTGTTCAATTTGACCGCAGGCACCAAGCCGGTTGCCGGCGTGACGGTCTATGTTGCTCCTCCTGCAGCACAATCTGTGCATGCAGCCCCTGTAACCCCCGTGCCGGGTTATGGCGCACAACCGGGCGGCGCGGCTCCTCAGCAGCCTGCTTATATGCCTCGTGCCAGTGCCACGGCAGGGCTGTTGCTGGTGAATACCAACCCAACGCGCGCCAAAGTGTATCTGGATGGGGTGTATTACGGCATGTCGCCGTTGCGTCTGGAAATGGAACCCGGCGTACACGCGATCAGCGTGAAGCTGGAAGGCTACAAGATGTCCACCGAAAAGGTGTCGGTCCGCAAGGGCGACAATACCGAAATTGAATTGAACTTGGAACGTTGATTTGTGCCAACTTTGCGTCCAACTTGCTGTGAGGGCGTAACCGATTCGCAGTAAACAAAACCCGCCGCTGGCGGGTTTTGTTTTTTACAACCCCAGTTCACCCCACATCTTATCCACTCTCCGCTTCACCGCCTCGTCCATCACAATCGGCGTGCCCCATTCGCGCTGCGTTTCGCCCGGCCATTTGTTGGTCGCATCCAACCCCATCTTGCCGCCCAAGCCGGATATCGGGCTGGCAAAGTCGAGATAGTCGATCGGCGTTTTGTCCACCAGCAGGGTGTCGCGCACCGGATCGACGCGCGTGGTGATCGCCCAGATCACCTCCTGCCAGCTACGGATGTCTACATCGTCGTCCACCACGATGATGAACTTGGTGTACATAAACTGGCGCAAGTAAGACCAGATACCGAACATTACGCGTTTGGCATGCCCCGGATATTGCTTCTTGATGCTGACTATCGCCATGCGATACGAGCAGCCTTCCGGCGGCAGATAAAAATCCGCGATCTCGGGAAATTGTTTTTGTAGCAACGGCACGAATACTTCGTTCAGCGCCACGCCCAGCATAGCGGGTTCGTCGGGCGGTTTGCCGGTGTAGGTGGAGTGGTAGATCGGATCGCGCCGCATGGTGATGCGCTCGATGGTGAACACCGGAAATTTGTCCTGCTCGTTGTAATAGCCAGTATGGTCGCCATACGGCCCTTCCAGCGCGGTTTCACCGGGATGTATCACGCCTTCCAGAACAATTTCGGCGCTGGCGGGCACGTGCAAATCGTTGCACAAACATTTGACCAGCTCGGTCTTGCTGCCGCGCAACAATCCGGCGAACTGGTATTCAGATAACGAGTCCGGCACGGGCGTGACCGCAGCGAGAATCGTGGCCGGATCGGCACCGATCACCACCGCGACAGGGTAAGGCTGCCCCGGATTTTTCTCGCAATGGTCGCGAAAGTCCAGCGCGCCGCCGCGATGCGCCAGCCAGCGCATGATAGTTTTGTTCGGCGCGATTACCTGCTGGCGGTAGATGCCGAGATTCTGGCGCGGCTTGTTCGGGCCGCGCGTGACCACTAGGCCCCAGGTAATCAGCGGGGCAACGTCGCCCGGCCAGCAGTGCTGGATCGGTAGTTTGCTCAAGTCCACGTCCGCGCCTTCCCACACCACATCCTGACAGGGCGCGTTGGACAATACTTTGGGCGACATGGTCAGCACTTGTTTGAGCACCGGCCATTTCTCCCATGCGTCCTTCAAGCCCTTGGGTGGCTCGGGTTCCTTAAGGTAGGCCAGTAATTGTCCGACTTCGCGCAATGCTGCAACGCTTTCTTCACCCATGCCCAGCGCCACGCGGCGCGGCGTGCCGAACAGGTTGGCAAGGACAGGCATTTTGTGGCCGACTGGATTCTCAAACAGCACCGCCGGGCCTTGCGCGCGCAACACCCGGTCGCAGATTTCGGTCATTTCCAGATGCGGTGAAACCGGCGCGGATACACGCTTGAGTTCGCCAATTTTTTCCAGTTGTGCGATGAAATCGCGTAGGTCTTTATATTTCATTTTAAATGTTCACCCATCACTGTAGGGGCGTATGGCAATACGCACTTCGTGGTATATCAAACACCTAGGGAGGCGCTGATTTATTCAGTTTTGTCGGTCCCGCGAAAGCGGGAACCCAGTAAAACAGACAAACTGGATCCCTGCTTTCGCGGGGATGAC
>CAIZNF010000192.1 GCA_903934275.1 uncultured Nitrosomonadales bacterium | reverse complement strand
TGATAAACCTAAAATTGCCTAGCCAAATATTTTTTCTCTGTTTTTGAAATACTATAGAAATGATTTCTATCATTACCAACCTTTTGCTAGGCAACGCAACTGCCGCAAAGCGGCGATACTAAATGCGACTCCGGTACCAATGGCACTTAATATCAAGCCTCACCAGTACAAAACATCGAGTTCATATCGATGCAAGTTATGTGCTTTTGCAATTTGCATAGCCACTTCCTGAATAGCTGAGCTATTGTCGGGAATCAGATCCCTGATTGTGAATCTGGCTGGGAGTGCGATGTTGGTCGGATTATTTTCTCTGATTTTATCAACCACATGGCTGTCAAGTGGAACTTCAAGAAATGGCTCGACATTAGCCAACTTAAATTCTCGGTGCAGATCCTTGTTCATCGCACAAAGCCGTATGAAGATATTGATGACCTTCCTTGCTGCGCCAAAGTTTGGGCGTTTAGTATCAGGATGTTTGAGTTTTTTCGATAGCGCGCTCGTTTTTGTATTCAAGAAGTTTAAAAATTCTGTAGCCTTCATGTTTTTAAGATTGGTAATGGGTACATTTCTGATAAGAAAATCCCGAGCTAGTCTGACCCCGCCTCCCGGGCACTGCCCCCTGAGTGTCGAACCTCCAACACTTGCCTTGGCCAAATGCGTCCTGACGATTTCTGGCCAATCTGTTTTCCGATTTATTTTCTTCACTGGCTACTCCTTTTGATTGCGATTAATAGTTGGACGCAAGCGACCTGACGTATTTAATATGTGCTGACGGAAATAATATATATCGCAAATAGTGCTGAACCATGAATTGCGATTCGACACATAGCAGATACTGAGCTTTCTCCTAAGCAGATATTCAACATGCATGAGATAAATTGCCAAAAAATTCGCGAGGTGCTACGCCCCCATCCCCAAAACCCGCTCTCTTTTCCACGACCCGCTTAATCCTCTCCAAGGGTAAAAGGGTAAAGAAGCAAAGGGTAAGCTTCCTCCCACTTCGCTTCGCTACGTTATGGAAGCATCCTCGCGAGACGAAAACCGATGATGAAGTGACGGATCGCAGGCTCGACCCCGTCGCGAATCGCCGCGCGCGCGCCCAGTGGACCGCTGTTCCACGAGCCGCCGCGAAGCACGCGCACCGCGCAGTCTCCGTCATAACAGTCGCTCTGCCATTCCCACACGTTGCCGCTCATGTCGTACAGGCCGTAGCCGTTGGCTTGCTTTTGACCTGCGGGGTAGGTTTTATCGCCGCTATTTTTGTCGTACCAAGCGACGCTGTCTACGTCGTTGCCGCCGCAGTATTCGGTCTTGCTACCCCCGTAGCAGGCGTATTCCCATTCGGCTTCGGTGGGGAGACGGTATTGTTTGCCGGTCTCGTTGTTGAGCTTTTCGATGAATTCTTGGGCATCGTTCCAGCTCACTCTCTCTACCGGGCAGGCGTCGCCGCAGATGATAAAATGGCTGGGGTTATTACCCATCACTGCGCGCCATTCGCCTTGGGTGACTTCGTATTTTCCCATTTCGTAGTTCTTGCCGGGGATGCGGATCATATTTGAGCCGATAGCTGTGACTCGTGCGGCTTTCGCTTGTTGCTCCCGCTCGACGATTTTCTTATTTTCAAACGCGTTGTAGCCAAATATTGCAATGATTGTAAAAAATACAAACAGTACAGCTTGTTTAATGTGCTTTATTTGCAACTCTGAAAGTGGTTCGGATTTTATTGCTTGAGCCCTTGCGGCGGCTTGAGTTTCTCGTTCTGCTTGTGCTGTTACTGCTGATTGAACATCCCGCTCCACCTGTGCGCTCGGCACAATTACAGGCAGGTCTCTTTGACAGTGCTTGCAAATCTTGGCTTCTGAAGCAACCCATTCGGCGCAGAACGGGCACTTTCTTCTATCCCCAGATTGATGTTGCGCTTGTTCTGTCATCGATGCATTTGCTGGCATGAGCAGCGCAACGATGAATCCGATAATTACGCTAAAGAAGAACGACAACAAGAAAAAACCAAGATATGAATACCCTCTTTTCTTCGCAAAGCCAGCTACAGCAAAACACAAAGCCAAATTGATGAGTCCTACAATGATCGCTACGATAATATAAATTTTCAATGCCTGTTGTGCTGCCTTCTCAGCTTCAAGTAACGAATAGAATTGCAGACCTTGATTGACAGCTCCCCAATCATAATCTGCTACCGAGCTTGCGCTCACTACAGCCAGCAAAATCAATAAAATTACTCTAGGCATTGTGTTTAACCTTCAAAAATGGCTATTTTTTAAGCATCTGTAACTTGCCCCTGTTTACCAACTGCGGCCTCAACTTCACTCGCACCGATGCTGCAACAACAGTATTTTCAATACCTCACCAATACCTTGTATTGGTCGCGCCCGGAGAAACGATTAGGTGCGTTCGTCTATCAAACAAATGACCTCATTGGGAAGATTTTCGGCGTGCTTGCCTGCCAGTTTTGAGACATTCAGGAGGGGGCGGTTGAGGCGGATGTTACCCCCCCCCCGGCGATTATGTCAATATGCCGAATGGCCTATTTTGACGGCTAAATTGGCTAGCAAAGATCATTGATGGTGCAACAGCCGAAATGGATTTTTCAGGAAAAGCGGGGGGCTGTGCAGCGGCTGCACCGGATGCTTCACGAAACATACGGTGCAATACCCGTTGCCCTTCGCAATCTCAGGATAAAGCCATTCACCTTTTTTGTAGTGTCAAGCGATGCGGTGGCGCTATAATGTCACGCACTAATTCAGCCGGAGTAGAGCCATGCCCACTGCTGTGATACTGCCAATAAAATTCGCTGCACGCCTTGAAAAACTTGCATTAGAGGCGGAAAGCACACCAGAAAAAATGTTGGATTTCGTTATGCAAGACGGTTTTGATTACACTGAGAATTTTGTGCGTCAAGTCAAGCAAGGTTTAGCCGATGCCGAATCAGGTAGAGTCATTTCACACGAGGAGGCGATGACTCGTTTACGTTCTGCCGTCGAGCGACATGCCAACAAAAAACAAGCGGCTTGACTGGGCTGAATCGGCATTAGATGAGCTTGGCGAAGGAATTGCCTACTACGCTGAACGAAACCCTGTGGCTGCGCAGCGTATGCTCGAAGAGATCAATCATGCGGCGCAATTACTGGTTGCGACGGATGTTCCAGGCAAAGGCCGGCCAGGGCGACTTGCCGGAACGAGAGAATTGGTTGTTAGTTCACACACACCGTACATTCTGGTTTTTGCAGAAACAAAACATCCGCAACCTACCATACAGATTTTGCGTGTTATGCACACCGCCAGAAAGTTTCCCTAGCCCCAGAGCCCCACAATCAATATTGTTTGGCCTCACGGGCATGTGTGCATATCCTGTACCGGTAATTTGTTTCACAGCACCCTGAATTTCTGCGACAATCTGCGCCACTTCATTACCCCGCTTGGGAGTAAGCCATGAAATTTCGTTTCCCAATCGTCATCATTGACGAAGATTTCCGCTCCGAAAATGCCAGCGGTCTGGGCATCCGTGCACTGGCTGATGCCATTGAAAAAGAAGGGCTTGAAGTTCTCGGCGTTACCAGTTACGGCGACCTGACTTCGTTTGCGCAGCAGCAAAGCCGTGCATCGGCATTTTTGCTGTCTATCGACGACGAGGAATTCGGCGCAGGCAGCGAAGAGGAAACCGTGGTTGCACTGAAGAGTTTGCGCGCTTTCGTCGAGGAAATCCGCTTCAAGAATGCCGATATCCCGATCTACCTGTACGGCGAGACGCGCACTTCCCGGCATATTCCGAATGATGTGCTGCGCGAGTTGCACGGCTTCATCCACATGCACGAGGATACGCCGGAATTTGTGGCGCGCCACATCATCCGCGAGGCTAGGTCATATTTGGATTCGCTGGCACCGCCGTTCTTCCGTGCCTTGTTGCACTACGCGCAGGACGGCTCATATTCCTGGCACTGTCCGGGGCATTCCGGAGGCGTGGCGTTTCTGAAATCGCCGGTTGGCCAGATGTTCCATCAGTT
>CAIZNF010000191.1 GCA_903934275.1 uncultured Nitrosomonadales bacterium | reverse complement strand
GCGTATCCTTTCTGTCCGATTAAATCACGCTCGGTTTGCAGCTTGTACTTGACCATCCGCACCGTTTTACGCATCAACGAGTCAAACTGGCGCATATCTTTCGCCAGAAGTAAGGCACCTAAATTCGTAATTTTATATTGCCCTGATTCAGCACGAATCAGCTTTTCACTGACCAAACGAGCAAGAATGCCATCTCTTGATGCAGGCAATGGCAATTTCAGCAACTCAAAAAACGTTTGAATATCCAGCGAGGCAACAACGGCGTCTGCATCAATAGCTACTGAGGCATCCAGCGCCAGAAAATCTGCCTTCCCCTCTTCAAAAATACGCCGTAACTGATCCGGCGTCATTGGCACCAACTCTTCACCGGCTCGCATTAAATACGCGCCTTCATGATGTAACGGCTGACCAATCGGACGTGATGGAATTTCAAATACAAGAACACGTCCATCAGGGTGTTGTAATTCATCTATATTTACACGAAAACGAAGTGTTTTAAGAATCCTGGCTTTGATATCACTCGTGTTCTGAAACGCTTGGGTGTCAACCACCCTGCGTGGTAACTTATCGCTGACACCCAGCACCAAATAACCTCCGCCTTCGTTAGCCAATGCCACGCAATACTTTAGCAGCTTACCGGTATCGTACTGCTGCTTAGCTTCTTTGAATTCCAGATGTTCATTCTCAGGTACATCAAGTAGCCAGCGATTGAGTTGTTCGAGAGAAATCATGCGGTTGGCTCCTCAAGCAATGCTGTTGCTTCTGGCAAACGCAATTGACCGGAGATCAGGCGGGGGAGCAAGGTGTCGCGGAGGGTGGCTAGGGTTTGGGCTTGTTCTAAATTTGTTTTTATACGAATCATGACAGGACTCAGGACTGTTTCAAATGCATGAATAGCCTTTGCATCAGGATAAATTACATATACACCCTTCATTGTTTCGGTAGTGATTGTGTTAAACACAGAGCCATGACTACGCTGTTTAAGTGCTTCTACTAAACGGTAAGTACTGAAATAGGTAAAGTAATCGTCATCTGCTTTACCTCGCAAACCATAGCAGGATTGATTCATTGCCATTTTTCGCCCGACCAGTGCAAGTCGTCCAACAGTACCTCGTGCAGAAATAATTGTGGTGCCTTCAGGTAACAATTTGGTGGATGAGTTGTTGAGCCCATATTCAGAAATATGCTTGGTTGTATCGATCACAAACACATTAGTTATGACGGGAGCATCAACAACGGAGAACCATGGGATACTACCATCCCAAAATTCTGGTATTGATGTTTTTGGGGTGCCTCCGCCAATGACTTTTACCGTATCAGTGAATGAGAGAATATTCCATCCTCTAGGCACCAAGCCGAGCTCTGACTCCTCAAAGCTGTCGGGGAAGAGTGCTACGGTGTCGGCATCCATGCCTTCCGGCTCGAGGCCTTGCTGTTTGGCATGTACGGGATCGAAGTCCACAAACCAGGATTTGAACAGGGCTTGGGCGATGGCTTCGAGGGTAGTGTTGGTTTCGCGGAGTAGTTCAATTCGGTCGTCGAGTGCACCAAGCATTGTTGAAATTCCAGCCTGCTCTTCCAAGGGCAGGAGCGGAATTTTGATG
>CAIZNF010000190.1 GCA_903934275.1 uncultured Nitrosomonadales bacterium | reverse complement strand
TTGGCGATCCACCTATACACTACACCTTGGGATGACTCAACGTCATGATCTGTTTTGGACGAGAGTGGGTTAAGTTATAATAAATCTACCTACAGTTTGATTGGTAGAGAAGACGATTGGTGATTATAGGGTTGGGGCGTTGTGGCGAAACCCGGCGTGCCTAACGGGTTGTTGCGGTGGTAAGTTGTGCTTCAAATTTGAATTTGCACAATTTCAAGTTGGAACAAATGTTTAAAAATATTAAAGAAGATATCGCCAGCGTATTCGAACGCGATCCGGCAGCACGCAACACCTTTGAGGTGTTGACCTGCTATCCGGGTTTGCACGCGCGCGTCATGCACCGTATGGCGAATACCCTGTGGCACGCCAACCTGAAATGGTTGGCGCGTTTTATGTCGCATATCACGCGCTGGCTTACCGGCATCGAGATTCATCCGGGCGCTTCCATCGGGAGGCGTTTTTTTATCGATCACGGCATGGGGGTGGTGATCGGCGAGACTGCCGAAATCGGCGATGATGTCACGCTTTATCATGGTGTTACCCTGGGTGGCACATCATGGAAGGAGGGTAAGCGGCATCCCACGCTGGGCGACGGCGTGGTGGTTGGCGCGGGCGCAAAAATACTCGGCCCGATCACAATTGGCGACGGCGCAAAAATCGGCTCGAACGCGGTGGTGGTGAAGGATGTTCCGGCAGGGGCAACGGCGGCGGGCATACCTGCGCGCATTTTGGATGACGAGAAAAAAACCGTGGCAGGTTTCAATGCCTATGGTATCGGCAACGACCGGAATGATCCGGTAAACAAAGCCCTGCACGGCCTGCTCGGGCATAGCGTAACGGTGGATCAGCGCATTGATTTTATTCTGCAACAGCTTGAAAAAATGGGCGTGCGCGTGGATGAAGAGCGCGCCACCGCCGACAAATTTGACCCTAATCACTTGAATAAAATAGTTGACTAATTAATTAAGGTATTTTATTATTTGCACATCAAAGCTTAACGTGAAACGACATCGCTTGTTGCAGGGGCGGTCTCTAGGCCGCGATGTTTTTGAAACAAATCGCGGCCTGGGGACCGCTCCTACGGTTTTACCATCAGGGGTGGCGGGGAGCTGCTGTGTCCGTTAGAAGGTTATCCGAGTAATCTACTGGATAATTTAAGATCAACCAACGATTTGGGGATGGTATGCGATTAACTACCAAAGGGCGTTTTGCTGTAACGGCGATGGCTGACCTAGCGATGCGCGGCGGACAAAACCCGGTAACCATGGCAGCGATCAGTGGGCGGCAGAAAATTTCACTCTCTTACTTGGAGCAATTGTTCGCCAAGTTGCGCCGCAGCAAAATCGTGGAAAGTGTGCGCGGTCCGGGCGGAGGCTATTATCTTGCCAGACCGGCAGAAAAAATTACCATCGCAGAAATTATTCTGGCGGTAGATGAGCCTCTGGATGCGACCAGTTGCGGCGGGAAGGGTGACTGCCATGATGATCGACAATGCATTACCCATGACTTGTGGATGGGGCTCAACGAAAAGATTTTCGATTATTTGGCTTCTGTCACGCTGCGGCAGTTGGTGGATAGTCAAACCCAGGCAAGCTCCGAGAATGCGCATTTTGCGGTGATAAAACAAATGCCAAACGCGCAGTGATTCCGGTCTGGGGGTTCCCTAAATCGTGTGAACCGGAGCCAAAATTGTAGGTTGGGCTCTGCCCGACATGGTGGGCAGAGCCCACCCTACGGTTTCGTTGAAAAATTCTTGCATTTTTTTTCATCATTTGACTGGCAAGAGACATAAGAGAATAAAACGAAGAAGGTGCAATAGACAAAATGAAGCTTCCAATTTACATGGATTATTCCGCAACCACGCCGGTAGACCCGCGCGTGGCCGAGAAAATGATCCCCTATCTTACCGAGAAGTTCGGTAATCCGGCCAGCCGTTCTCATGCTTTTGGCTGGGAAGCCGATACGGCGGTGGAGCTTGCGCGCGAGCAGGTTGCCGCACTGGTGAATGCCGATCCCAAGGAAATTGTCTGGACCTCCGGTGCGACCGAGTCGAATAACCTCGCCATCAAGGGCGCGGCACACTTTTATCAGGGCAAGGGCAAGCACATCATCACCATGCGTATCGAGCATAAGGCGGTGATCGATACGGTGCGCGAGTTGGAGCGCGAGGGTTTCAGCGCGACTTACCTCGATCCCGAGCCGAATGGCTTGCTGGATTTGGAAAAACTCAAGGCGGCGTTGCGCCCCGACACTATACTAGTATCCATCATGCAGGTGAACAATGAAATCGGCGTAATTCAGGACATTGCCGCCATCGGCGAAATATGCCGCAGCAAAGGCATACTGTTCCATGTCGACGCGGCGCAGGCGACCGGCAAGGTAGCGATTGATTTGCAGCAGTTGAAAGTAGATATGATGTCGTTTTCCGCGCATAAGACCTACGGCCCAAAAGGCATCGGTGCGTTGTATGTGCGGCGCAAACCGCGTGTACGCCTTGAGGCGCAGATGCACGGTGGCGGGCATGAGCGCGGCATGCGTTCCGGCACGCTGCCAACGCACCAGATCGTCGGCATGGGCGAGGCGTTCCGCATCGCGCAGGCCGAAATGGCGCAGGAAAACGAGCGAGTGCGCATGTTGCGAGATCGTTTGCTGAACGGTTTGATGGCGATGGAAGAGGTGCATATCAACGGCGACATGGAACATCGCGTGGCGCACAATCTCAACCTCAGCTTTAATTTTGTCGAGGGCGAATCGCTGATCATGGCAGTCAAGGATGTCGCGGTATCCAGCGGCTCGGCATGCACCTCGGCGAGCCTGGAGCCGTCCTATGTGCTGCGCGCGCTGGGACGTAGCGATGAGCTGGCGCACAGCTCGATCCGCTTCAGCGTGGGACGTTTTACCACGGTTGAAGAGGTTGATTACGTCGTCGAGTTGCTGCAACACAAGATTGGCAAGTTGCGCGATTTGTCGCCGCTTTGGGAAATGTACAAGGACGGCGTAGATTTGAATTCCGTGCAGTGGGCGGCACATTAGAGCGAGTAGCTCGTAGCGGGTAGCTTGTAGCTGCCCCGGTTTTGCTACCCGCTACAGGCTACGAGCTACCAGCTTAAGGAGAATTGAATGGCTTACAGCGAAAAAGTTTTAGATCACTACGAGAATCCGCGCAACGTCGGATCATTCGGCAAGGACGAAGAGGGCTTGGGAACCGGCATGGTCGGTGCACCGGCCTGCGGCGACGTGATGAAGTTGCAGATCAAGGTTGGCAAGGATGGCGTGATCGAAGATGCCAAGTTCAAGACTTACGGCTGCGGCTCTGCGATTGCGTCCAGCTCGCTGGTCACCGAGTGGGTCAAAGGCAAGACAGTCGACCAGGCATTGCAAATCAAGAATACGCAAATCGCCGAAGAGCTGGCGCTGCCACCAGTGAAAATCCACTGCTCGATCCTCGCGGAAGATGCCATCAAAGCGGCGGTGGCGGATTATAAAAACAAGCACAACGCAGTGGTTGAGATGCCAGCCTGCGGGGAAAGCTGCAAGGAGTAGGGCATGGCAATCACATTATCTGAAAACGCGGCCAAACATGTGCAGAATTTCATGACCAAGCGCGGCAAAGGTGTCGGCTTGCGCATTGGTGTGCGCACCAGCGGTTGCTCCGGTATGGCCTACAAACTGGAATTTGCCGACGAGGCGGGCAGCGATGATTTACAGTTTGCCAGTCATGGTGTCACGTTGCTGGTCGATCCGAAAAGTTTGCCATACATCGACGGCATGGAGCTGGATTACACCCGTGAAGGCTTGAACGAGGGATTCAGGTTCAATAATCCGAATGTCAAGAACCAGTGCGGCTGCGGTGAGAGCTTTGGTGTTTGAGGACACCCTTGAGGGAGCCTCTATAAATCCAAACTCCGTCACGATACTGCGTTGCTCATAAAAAATTACTCCTAACATATCAGACATATGCGTCGTCGCAATTTT
>CAIZNF010000189.1 GCA_903934275.1 uncultured Nitrosomonadales bacterium | reverse complement strand
TCATGCACCGGGCTTATAGTTGAAGGTGTTAAACCATTTTTATTATGCAAAGCTCATGAGCCAGTTTATGCTACGAAACCCTGATGGGAACTGGCCTGCAAAAATTAACTTTACATAATTCGTAACTTTGCATAATGGCACAGAGTTGCCCTTCAGCAGCGCCTCACCCGCGATATGTTCAGCAAGCGTGCCCGGATGAATGGAATCCGGAATCCCTGGCGGGTGCTCCCGGATTACGTTGCGCTTCATCCGGGCTAACTCAAATGATGCGGTTCGTGCCTTACAGCATCTACGGTGTTACATCATTCCCATGTTCTGCGTATAAACGATGGCAAAAGGTTTCCTAGCACCGGGTCAAAGCGGTCTTTCAGGCAACCCGCGCATGTTGAACTTCCAGCGGGTAAGCGCCGTTGGCGCGAGCCTCCAGCAACACCACTTCAACCATGCTGCCATCTTCTGCGTAGCTGATATGCGTATTCCAATTTTGCGACACTTCGCGGGCTATCGGTTTATCCGAAAGCCTGATGACAAGAATGTCGTCTTTATCGAAATAAGTGGTGTGCATGGCAACCTCCTACAAAATCGTGAAATGGTGCATGACCGTCTTAATGACCACGCTATCTTCCAACACCAACACTGCGCATAGCAAGTTGTCATGCCGTGCCGGGAACTCTTTGAACGCCCACAGATGTGTTGCGTCCTTGTAACGCGTCTCGCCCAAATCGATAACTTCCAGCAGCATCGCTTCGCTGATGTCACGTTCCTTCATGCGCATTTTCGCATGCTCGGAAATGACTACATGGCGCTGGAAGCGGTTGCTGAACATGGTTTAACTATATCGCCCATCAATATTCCTGTCCAGCAAGCGTAGCCTTTATCTTGCAGCAGGCGTACACAACTTATCGCACGGCACTCCGTCGCCATTGCCGTCCAGCGTCTTGATGCCGCACTGTGTCAGGTAATACGTCGCTTCTTCACAAGAGGTCATCTCCGAACAACGCTTTTTACTGCCGCAGCCGGACGAGCTTACATTATCTGCCACGGGTGCTGCTGCAACATGGGATTTGTCGTCCATATTGGGATGCAATTTGCGCCACTCCCACGGCGGCATCGGGTCGCTCAAAGCCCACAGGCCGCGCGGCACTTGTTTGGCTTCTTCCTGCAACGCGACCAGCTCCTTGTTGCCGTGGAAGTGCGAATATTCCCATGCCATGCCACGGCGGATCTGTTCGGCATTCACATCCAGGCCGTCCAGGCCAAGATTAGCGACCATGCGCCCGTATTTATCCATTGCTTGGCTGGATACCTTCACCTGCTTGCCCAGCACCATATCGGAGAGCGAATTTTTCGAGGTTTCGCCGAAAATCTGCGCTTTTTCCGGCGCGTCGATTTCGGCTAACCGAATTTTTACTAACCCTCCCTTACGCTGCACCATCACCGTGTCACCATCCAGCACAACGACCACCTTGGCGGTAAATTCTGCGCCTTGAGCCACGCAGCTCGCGCCGAGCAACGTCACATAAATCAGGGAGCGGAGGAAACTCATGGGAGGATATTTCGTACTATAGCCAGACACAGCAGCGCATAACCGGCTGCCAGCAGGTCGTCAAACATTACGCCCAGCCCACCGTGCCAGTTGCTGTCAAAATAACGTATCGGCGGCGGTTTGACGATGTCGAAAAAACGGAACAGCACAAAGGCCAGCAGCGACCAATACCAGCCGGGCGGAGTAAAAAACAGCACCAGCATGAAAGCCACGATCTCGTCCCACACGATGCCGCCGTAATCTGACACGCCCAATACTTTACCGGTAAAACCGCACACCCACACGCCGACGACAAATGCGCAAACCAGCATGAGCAGAAACATCTCATCCGTCAGGAGCGGCGCGAGATACCAGTAAATCGGGAATGTGGCCAAGGTACCGAACGTACCGGGTGCCTTGCGCGCCAGGCCGCTGCCGAAGCCGAACGACAGCAGATGCGCCGGGTGGCTCAGCACGAACTGAAAACTGGGTTTGACGGACAATTCACCGGAAGTGGTCATAACCGCAGGCCTCGATATTGATAGGGTCACCCGACGCATCGTGCACGATACAGCCGCGCCCTGCAACAACTTTTCCGATACAGGTCAGCGGTAGGTCAAGCCGTGTTGCGATACTTAACAGATTCGTATGGCGCGCGACTGGTGCGGTGAAACACAATTCGTAATCGTCGCCGCCGCACAGGATGCATTGTTGAAGCAACCCAACCCCTCCCGGCCTCCCCTTATCAGGGGAGGAGTTATGCTTCCCCCCTGACAAGGGGGGATTGAGGGGGGTTAGGCACGCCCGTAACATGGCTGACAGCGGTAACGCCGCAAACTCAATCTCCGCGCCCACCTGCGAAGCCTCAAGAATGTGCCCGAGGTCGGCGAGCAATCCGTCGGAAACATCGATTGCGCTGCTGGCGATACCGCGCAGCGCCAGCCCCAGTGCCACGCGCGGCTGCGGCTGATGCAACGCGGATGCACAAGTGGCGAACTCCATCGCGTCCAATGTGATGCGGCCTTGCAGATGCGCCAGCGCCAACGCCGCATCGCCCAGACAGCCAGATACCCATATTTCATCGCCAATTTGCGCGCCGCTGCGGCGCAACGCCTGCTGTGCGGGCACTTCGCCGATTATGGTCACGCATAAATTGAGCGGTCCGCGCGTGGTGTCGCCGCCGACCAATTCCACGCCATGCTGCTGCGCCAGCGCGAAAAACCCCGCGCTGAATTGTGCCAGCCAGGTTTCGTCCACGGTAAACATAGGTTCGCACAGCGATTCGTTTGCCCCCTCTCCCTCCGGGGTAACCAGCGACTTGGCTGCGGTCGTTTGCAGCCTAGTCGAATGGCTAGGTGTTTCACCCAGAGGGTTGGGGTGGGGGCGTTCATGGCTTGTTTCTTTGCCATGAACGAGGGGCAGCGCGATGGCCAGCGTCGCCCAGCGCGGCACAGCACCCATCGCCGCCATGTCGGACAGGTTTACCGCGAGAGTCTTGTGCCCCAGCATAAACGGGTCGGCATCGGGAAGAAAGTGTGTGCCACATACCAGCATGTCGCTGGATACCACCAGCACATTGCCTGCACTCGCTTGCAGCAGCGCGGCATCGTCGCCCACGCCGAGCAGCGCGCTGGGTGTGGCGCGAGTAAAGTAGCGGCGGATCAGATCAAATTCGGACATGGTTTGTAGGGCGGGTTCCACCCGCCGCATATTACTGTCAGGCAGAGCCCGACCTACGAATTATCTAACGACCAAGTTCTATTTCGCCGCCACTTCAACCGCCCGCAATTGCGCTGCCAGCTTGTCGAGCACGCCGTTGACATATTTGTGGCCGTCGGTGCCGCCAAAGGTTTTGGCCAGCTCAACCGCTTCGTTGATGACTACTCTGTAAGGTACTTCGAGGTGTTGCGATAATTCAAATGCGCCCAGCATCAGAACGGCAAATTCCACCGGGCTGAGTTCGGCAAGCGGCCTGTCCAGATATGGGGAGAGCAGCACTTCAAGGTCAGCGTGTCTACTCAACGTGCCGCGCAGCAATTTTGAAAACAAATCTTTGTCGTATCGGCCGAGATTTTTCTCGGCGTGGATCTGTTTTTCTATTTGCTCATCTTCTCCTGCCGTGACGCGCCATTGGTAAACGCCCTGCAACGCAAGTTCGCGCGCGCGGTGACGCGGGCTTCTGTTTGGCGGTTTTTTTACTTCATTTTCTGCAGCCGGGTTGTTCGTGCCCAAGTTGCTCATGCCAAGTCACGCAGCAGGTTGGCCATTTCAATCGCCACCAGTGCGGCTTCACTGCCCTTGACGTGCATGCGCGCAATCGCCTGTTCATCGGTATCGGTGGTGAGAATCGCATTGGCAACCGGCACGCCGCACGCCAGCTGTACCTCGTTCACGCAGCGCGCCGACTCATTCGATACCACCTCGAAATGATAGGTGTCGCCGCGTATCACCGCACCCAGCGCAATCAGCGCGTCAAACTTTTCGCTTTCCGCCATATGCAGCAGCACCAGCGGAATTTCCAGCGCGCCCGGCACGGTTGCCAGTGTGATGTCATCTTCATCCACGCCCTGCTGCACCAACCGGGCGCGACACTCGCCCAGTAAGCCTTCGCATACTTCGGGATTAAAACGGCTTTGCACTATGCCGATGCGCAGCCCGCTGCCGTTGAGATTCTTTTCGATTTCTTTCATGTCTGCCTCTTCAAATTTTTACCCTCTCCCCTAGCCCCTCTCCCACAAGTGGGCGAGGGTTGGGGAGAGGGCGCTCTACTGTGCCATGTAGCCATGGTGGGCAAAGCCCACCCGATTGCCCCTTACGACTTAACCTGACAATAGCCCACCACTTCAAGACCAAAACCGACCACGCTCGGCATCTTGTGCGGCGTGGCTATCAGACGCATTTTACCAACATTGAGGTCGCGCAGTATTTGCGCGCCAATGCCGTAGCTGCGCGGATCCCAACGCTGATGCGTTCCCGGCGTGGTTGCGGCGCGCGCCAGCAAATCCTGCGATGTTTCGCCGTGATGCATCAGCACCAGCACCCCGCATGGGGACTGGCTGATTTTTTTCAGCGCGTCATGCACGCTGGTGGAATGCGAATAATCGACCTGCTCCAGAAAATCCATCACCGACAGAGGCTCATGCACACGCACCAGAGTCTCTGCGTCGGGGCTAATCTCACCCTTCAACAAAGCCAGATGGGTGCGCTGCGTCGTCTTGTCCACATAACTGAATAAATCGAACGGGCCATAAGCCGTCTGCACGCTGCGCTGCGCCACTCGCTCGACCAGCTTTTCGTTGTGGCTGCGATACTCGATCAGGCTGGCGATGGTGCCGATCTTCAAACCATGTAACTTGGCAAACTCGATCAGGTCTGGCAGCCGCGCCATCTCGCCGTCGTCCTTGAGGATTTCACAAATCACCGTAGCGGGCATCAACCCGGCCAGTTGCGCCAGATCGCAGCCCGCTTCGGTATGCCCGGCGCGCACCAGCACCCCGCCGTTCTGCGCCATCAGCGGGAAGATATGACCGGGTTGCACGATGTCCGCAGGTTTGGCATTCTTGCCCGCCGCAGCTTGGATGGTGCGCGAACGATCCGCTGCCGAAATGCCGGTAGTCACGCCGCTCGCCGCCTCGATGGACAACGTGAAATTGGTGCCCAGCGGCGAACCGTTATCGCGCACCATCAGCGGAAGATTGAGCTGTTTGCAATGCGCCTCGGTCAGCGTCAGGCAGATCAGCCCGCGCCCGTGCTTGGCCATGAAATTGATCTTTTCCGGCGTAGTAAATTCGGCGGCGAACACCAGATCGCCTTCGTTTTCGCGTTCTTCCTCGTCCACCAGTACCACCATCCGCCCAGCGCGGATTTCGGCAATGATGTCTTGTATCGGTGCTATATCGGTCATTTCAATCCATCCATTTTAGCCATCCCTTTCAGCCCTCTCTTTCAGCCTGCATCATGCGCTCCACATAGCGCGCAATCAAATCGATCTCCAGATTCACTTTTGCCCCCGCACGCAAGTCGGAGAGCGTGGTTACCGCCAGCGTGTGAGGGATCAGGTTGACGCTGAACGCCGCGCCATCCACCTCATTCACGGTGAGGCTCACGCCGTTGATGGTGATCGAGCCTTTCACCGCAATGTACTTGGCCAGCGCCTGCGGCGCACGCGCCACCAGTTTCCAGCTTTCGCCGATGTCGGTGAACGCGACCACTTCGCCCACGCCATCCACATGACCGCTGACCATATGCCCGCCCAGCCGATCCGCCAGACGCAGCGCCTTTTCCAGATTGACGCGCGCGCCCTGCACTTCCAGCCCGACGGTGCAATTCAAGGTCTCGCGTGAAACATCGACGGTGAAAATTTCGCTTTTTTTCTCAACCACGGTGAGGCATACGCCGTTTACCGCGATGCTGTCGCCGAGTTGCACGTCGTCCATGCCGAGTGCCTTGGTTGAAACCGAAAGGCGCAGGCCGCCGTTGCGGTCATCCGCACGGGTGATGATGCCTACATCTGCGATGATGCCGCTGAACATGTTTATCCTTTTTTTACTCGCGCCACGATGCGCAAATCCTTGCCGACATGGCGCACATCATTCCATTCCAAATTGACGCGCTGATCCAGGCTGGTCAACTCGCCCAGTTGCGCCATGCCGCGCGCCATGTCGCCGAGCAACTGCGGCGCGAGATACAGCACCAGCTCATCCACCAGACCGGCCTTCAGCAAGGCCCCATTCAATTTGCTGCCCGCTTCAACCAGCACTTCGTTGCAGCCCTGCGTGGCGAGGTTGTGCAGCACAGCGGCGATATCCACTTGGCTGTCCGTATCCGGCAGCACGACGACACGCGCACCGGCCTGTTCCAATGCAGCGATCTTTTGCGCGTCTTGTATGGCGGTATAAATTACTGCTCCATGCTGTTGCAACAGACGCGCGCTCGGCAGCATTTGCAAACGGCTATCCACTACCGCACGCAACGGCTGACGCAACCCCTCCCGGCCTCCCCTTGTCAGGGGAGGAGAAGGCATGTGCTCCGCAGAAGAGGTCAGCGTGCTTTCACGTACATTTAGCAGCGGGTCGTCCACCAGCACGGTGCCGATACCCGTCAATACGGCGCAGGAACGCGCGCGCCAATGCTGCACATCCTGCCGCGCCGCGTCGCCGGTGATCCATTTGCTCGCGCCGTTGTTGAGCGCGGTGCGCCCGTCCAGACTCATCGCGATCTTGCTTCTTACCCACGGAGTGCCGCGCGTCATGCGCGCAAAGAAGCCGATATTTAATTCACGCGCCGCCGCTTCCATCAGGCCGCATTCCACTTCGATGCCAGCCGCGCGCAGTCTGGCAACGCCCTGACCTGCCACCTGCGGATTGGGGTCTTGCATCGCCACCACCACGCGCGCCACTTTTGCTTCTATCAGCGCATCGGCACAGGGCGGGGTGCGGCCATGATGGCTGCATGGCTCCAGCGTCACATAGGCGGTTGCGCCGCGCGCCGCATTACCGGCTGCTTGCAGCGCATGGGGTTCTGCATGTGGTTCACCGGCGCGTTCGTGCCAGCCTTCACCAACGACGCTGCCATCGCGCACCAGCACGCAGCCGACGCGCGGGTTGGGGCTGGTGGTGTACAGCCCGCGCTCCGCCAGTCGCAACGCCTGCGCCATCCATAGGCTGTCTTGTGCGGAGAACATGCTAGAAGCCTGCTTGACTGGCGCAAGCCGTAAAACTACGCGCCGTAAACCGGGAACTGCGTGGTCAGTTTTTTCACTTCGCCAATCACGCGTGCGATCACCGCATCGTCATTTGGCGCGTCCAGCACGTCGGCGATCAGGTGCGCGAGTTTTTCCGCTTCCAGTTCCTTGAAGCCGCGCGTGGTGATCGCCGGGCTGCCGATGCGGATGCCGCTGGTCACGAAGGGTTTCTGCGGATCGTTGGGGATGGCGTTCTTGTTCACCGTGATATGTGCGCGCCCCAGCGCGGCTTCGGCATCCTTGCCGGTGATGTTCTTGGGCTGCAAGTCCAGCAGGAATAAATGGCTGTCGGTGCGCCCCGATACGATGCGCAGGCCGCGCTCATGCAGCACCATCGCCATCACGCGCGCGTTGTCCACCACCTGTTTCTGGTATGCCTTGAATTCCTTGCTGGCCGCTTCCTTGAACGCGACCGCCTTGGCAGCGATCACATGCATCAGCGGGCCGCCCTGAATGCCGGGAAAAATCGCCGAATTCAGCACTTTTTCAAATTCCGCCTTGGCGAGAATAAAGCCGCCGCGCGGGCCGCGCATAGTCTTGTGCGTGGTGCTGGTGACAAAATCCGCGATGCCGACCGGGCTGGGATATACGCCCGCCGCGATCAATCCGGCGTAATGCGCCATGTCCACAAACAGGTATGCGCCGACGCTGTCGGCAATCGCGCGAAAACGCTTCCAGTCGATCACCAGAGCGTAGGCCGATGCGCCCGCCACGATCATCTTCGGCTTGTGCGCTGTGGCCAATGCCTGCACCTGGTCGTAGTCGATTTCTTCCTTATCGTTCAGGCCGTACTGGATGGCGTTGTACAGTTTGCCGCTGGCGTTGACCGATGCGCCGTGCGTCAAATGCCCGCCATGCGCCAACGACAGGCCGAGGATGGTATCGCCGGGTTTCAGCACCGACATGTATACCGCCTGATTGGCCTGCGAACCGGAATTCGGCTGCACGTTGGCGTACTCCGCACCGAACAGCGCCTTCAGGCGGTCGATCGCTAGTTGTTCGGCCACATCCACATATTCGCAACCGCCGTAATAGCGCTTACCCGGGTAGCCCTCGGCGTACTTGTTGGTCAACTGGCTGCCCTGCGCTTCCATCACCGCAGGGCTGGCGTAATTTTCCGAGGCGATCAGCTCGATATGATCTTCCTGGCGGCGGTTTTCGTTCTGGATCACAGCCCATAATTCCGGGTCGGCATGGGCGATAGTGTTTTGTCTGGAGAACATGGCGTTTATTCCTGAAATAATGAAAACGGGAAGGTGCGAATTCTATCATGTAGGATGAAAAGGCCGCGATGCCTGCGGGTGATAATTATGTCGATGCATCACGATACAAGCGTTGTGAATTTAAGTGTTGCGCACCAGCCCCGTTGTCTGTTAGATTTTGCGCTGCTGTTTTGACAGCACACCACCAAACCAAACATAGGGAGAAAACATGTTCAAGAAGCAACTCGCGGCCTTGCTGGCCGCAGCCGCATTCGCTATACCTTTGTCTGCCCATGCCAGCAGCGACCACGCTCACGGCGATGCCGACGTAGCACGGGCGTATATCAAGGAAATTCAGGCGGACGACAATGCCTATATCGCCGCGCACAACTCGGCATTCTTCAAGAAACTGGCCGCGGGGCAGCACCCGCGTGCCACCGTTATAACTTGTTCCGATTCGCGCGTGCACACCAACGCGTTCGATAAGACCCCTGAGGGCGACCTGTTCATGGTGCGCAACATCGGTAACCAGTTGGCTACCGCGAAGGGTTCCGTGCAGTACGGCGTGAACCATCTGGCTTCTTCATTGCTGCTGGTCATCGGCCATTCTTCCTGCGGCGCGATCAAGGCTGCCGGTGGAGATTACTCGACGCTGGAAGACCCGATCAAGAAAGAGCTGGACACCATCAGCATCACCAAGGGTGGTGCCAACATCGACGGTGTGAAGACCAATGTCAACAACCAGGTTGCCGCCGCGCTCAAAGAATGGGGCACGCAGGTGAAGGCTGGGCATTTGCTGGTGGTAGGCGCGGTATATGACTTCTCCGACGATATGAAGCAAGGCGCAGGCAGGCTCAACATTATCAATATCAACGGTGAGACCGATCCCGCCAAGCTGCGCAACATGCCGGCACCGGCGGCAGCAAAACCGGCGCACTAATATTGCACAAGCTTTGCAAGGCGTGACAACAAAGCCGGCGCAAGCCGGCTTTGTCAATTATGTTTCCCCGATTCGCCATGCTGGACGGCCTATATGAATGGCCGGGCGCATCAAATATAATCGCGCCACTTTTTGAACAAACGCGCCTCATTCAGGTGCAATAAAAATATGATCCTGGTAACCGGCAGTGCAGGCTTTATCGGTGCAAATTTTGTCTTGGACTGGCTTGCGCAGCATGATGAAACCGTCGTCGGCCTCGATAAACTGACCTACGCGGGCAATCTGGAAAGCCTTGCATCCCTCAAGGATGACCCGCGCCATATCTTTGTGCATGGCGACATCGGCAATGCTGAATTGTTGGAGCAACTGCTGAAGCAATACCGCCCGCGCGCCGTCGTCAACTTTGCCGCAGAAAGCCATGTAGACCGCTCCATCCACGGCCCCGAAGATTTCATCCAGACCAACATTGTCGGCACTTTTCATTTGCTTGAAACGGTGCGCGCTTACTGGTCAAACTTGGCAAATGAAGAAAATAACGGCTTCCGTTTCCTGCATGTTTCCACCGATGAAGTATATGGCTCGCTCGCCAAAGACGATCCCGCATTCAGCGAAACGCGCCGCTACGAGCCGAACAGCCCGTACTCCGCCAGCAAAGCCGCCAGCGACCATCTGGTGCGCGCCTACCACCACACCTATGGCCTGCCGGTGCTGACCACCAACTGCTCCAACAACTACGGCCCGTATCACTTCCCGGAGAAACTCATCCCGCTGATGATCGTCAACGCGCTCGCGGGAAAGCCGCTGCCGGTATATGGCGACGGCCAGCAAATCCGCGACTGGCTGTATGTCAAAGATCATTGCAGCGCGATCCGTTGCGTCCTGGCAAAGGGTCGAGTGGGCGAGGTTTACAATGTGGGCGGTTGGAACGAAAAAGCCAACCTCGACATCGTGCATACCATCTGCGCGCTGCTTGATGAATTGCGCCCTCTCACACCCACCCCACACACCCCCTCCCCCACATACCGCTCCCACAACACCATT
>CAIZNF010000188.1 GCA_903934275.1 uncultured Nitrosomonadales bacterium | reverse complement strand
TGGGAATTCGCGTTTCTGTATCAGGAAAATGAAAAACTTTTCCTTCCAGCAACAAAAATCAAGAGTTGTGGGGTACATGCCAAAAATTCAGGGAGTAAGTTTTTAAAAAACAGGGGTTTTCTGACAGGCACTATTTAAATTAGCACCTGCTCCACCAAACTTGGATTACAACGGCGAAAGAAACACGCTCTCCCTCAATCTCTTCAACTGGTCGCGCAATTCTGCGGCCTTCTCGAATTCCAGGTTTTTCGCGGCTTGCAGCATGTCCTTTTCCAGCCGCTTGATTTCCTTCGACACATCTTTTTCGCTCATCGCCAGGTACTTCGCCTGAGCCTGCGCGGCCTTGAGTTCGCTGCGCGCGGCATCCATGTCGTACGTACCTTCGATGATGTCCTTGATGCGCTTCTGCACGCCTATTGGCGTGATGTTGTGCGCGAAGTTGTAGGCCACCTGTTTGGTGCGGCGGCGGTCAGTTTCATCGATAGCTCGGCGCATTGAGTTGGTGATTTTGTCCGCATACAGCAGCGCCTTTCCGTTGATGTGGCGCGCGGCGCGCCCCATAGTCTGGATCAGCGAGCGCTCCGAACGCAAAAATCCTTCCTTGTCGGCATCCAATATCGCGACCAAAGAGACTTCTGGAATATCCAGCCCCTCACGCAGCAGGTTGATGCCGACCAGCACGTCGAACATGCCGAGGCGCAGGTCGCGGATAATCTCGACACGCTCGACGGTCTCGATGTCGGAATGCAGATAGCGCACCTTGATGCCGTGCTCGGAATAATATTCGGTAAGCTGCTCCGCCATGCGCTTGGTCAGTGTGGTCACCAGCACACGCTCGCCCTGCTTCACGCGCAGCCTGACCTCGCTCATCAAATCATCCACCTGATGCGTGGCGGGGCGCACCTCGATCTGCGGATCGACCAGCCCGGTCGGGCGCACCACCTGCTCCACCACCTGCCCGGCGTGCTCGGCCTCATACACCGATGGCGTCGCGGAAATAAATATGCTCTGGCGCATCACCTTTTCAAATTCGTCGAAGCGCAATGGGCGGTTGTCCATCGCGGAAGGCAGGCGGAAGCCGTAGTTGACCAGGTTCTCCTTGCGCGCGCGGTCGCCCTTGTACATGCCGCCGATCTGCGGGATCGTGACATGGCTCTCGTCGATGAACATCAGCGCGTTTGATGGCAGATAATCCAGCAGCGTCGGCGGCGGTTCGCCCGGCTTGCGCCCGGACAAATGGCGCGAATAATTTTCGATACCCTTGCAGAAGCCGATCTCGTTGAGCATCTCCAGATCGTGGCGGGTGCGCTGTTCGATGCGCTGCGCCTCGACCAGTTTGTTTTCGCGCTGATAGAACGCGATGCGCTCGGCCAGCTCGACCTTGATGGTCTCCAGCGCGGCCAGCACCGTGGCGCGCGGCGTGACGTAATGGCTGGACGGATAAACGGTATAGCGCGGCACCTTCTGCAGGATATGCCCAGTGAGCGGGTCGAACAGCGACAACGTTTCCACCTCGTCGTCGAACAGCGTCAGGCGTAGCGCGTGTTCGCTGCTTTCCGCCGGGAAGATGTCGATCACATCGCCGCGCACGCGGAATTTGCCGCGCGAAAAATCGACATCGTTGCGCTCGTACTGCATCTCGACGAGGCGCTTGATTACGTCGCGCTGCGCCATCTTCTCGTTGTGCCGCAAATGCAAAATCATGCCGTGGTAATCCACCGGATCGCCGATACCGTAGATTGCCGACACCGTCGCGACGATGATGGAGTCCTCGCGCTCCAGCAGCGCCTTGGTCGCGGACAGGCGCATCTGCTCGATCTGCTCGTTGATGCTGGAATCCTTCTCGATATACACATCGCGCGACGGCACATAAGCCTCGGGCTGGTAGTAATCGTAATAGGAGACGAAATACTCGACCGCGTTCTCGGGGAAAAAATCGCGCAACTCGGAATACAACTGCGCCGCCAGCGTCTTATTCGGTGCCATGACAATGGCAGGCCGCCCCAGTTGCGCGATCACATTCGCCATCGTGAACGTCTTGCCGGAGCCGGTCACGCCGAGCAGCGTCTGGAACGCCAGCCCGTCGTTGAGCCCCTCCACCAGTTGCGCGATAGCCGTGGGCTGATCGCCCGCCGGTTCGAACGGCTGGTGTAGGCGGTAGGGGCTGTTGGGGAAGGTGATGATATTCATGATGAGGGGCGTATTGTACGGGGAACGGGGCGATTGCTAAATGGCGGAGCGTGGTGGATACTTCAGGCACAGGGAAAGCGGGTATTATTGCAAAATCAGAATTGGAATGAGAACATCCTCGTGTTTAACCAAACTATCCAGCAATATTTGGAAAAATTTCCCCTCGCGCTGCATAAACAGGCAGCTTGAGATTATTGCGAAGCTGACCCATTTAATTCAGAGGAAATCAAGATGAACGCAATAGCCCCCAAACTGATTCAGAAGCTGCAAGAACTGCCGCCGCAACGGCTGGCCGAGGTGGAAGATTTTGTGGAGTTTTTGGCTGTGCGCGAAATGCGTAGCGCTGCCGGTGCAAGACTGGGTGAGTCGCTGAGCAAACTCGATGTATTGAACCTGCCCCCACTCACCGACGATGAGATCAATGCGGAGATTCAGGCCGCACGCCAAACGCGCGCGGTGCAGCGTACCTGATTGTGCGGATTGTGCTCGACACCAACACGCTGGTATCCGGCGTGATTTCATCTGGTGGCCCACCGCGCCGTCTGCTCGACGCAGCAAGAACACAGGCATTCGAGATGTGTAGCAGCACCGTGCTGCTTGCTGAGCTACTTGATGTACTCTCTCGCGAGAAATTTGCCGCGCGCCTTGCCCAAGCCGATTTAACGCCATTAAACATCGTCGGTGAATTGCGCCGCATGACGCGCATAGTCGCGCCAGACAATGTGCCGCGCGTAATCGAAAACGATCCAGACGATGATCATGTCATTGCCTGCGCCGTGGCAGCACAAGCAGATTTGATTGTCTCGGGCGACAAACATTTACTCAGCCTTGGCGGGCAATACAAGGGCATTCGTATCATCAGCCCCACCGAGGCACTGAAATTCATCAAGGCCAAGTGACGGCAGACTAAACAGCAACACCTTGATTCTTTGCTGGCCATAAAATCAATCGAGTATGGCCATTGATTCATTGAGATCG
>CAIZNF010000187.1 GCA_903934275.1 uncultured Nitrosomonadales bacterium | reverse complement strand
GGAAGAAATTTATTTTCCGCATCCTCACGGCTGAAAGAGAATGTGGCCTGGGTCAGATCATTGGTGCCGAAGGAGAAAAACTCGGCAATTTCCGCCATACGGCCGGAGCGGATGCAGGCTCGCACCACTTCCAGCATGGAGCCAAACTTGAATTGCACATCGATGCCGTGGGTTGCTTTTACCTCCTGGTGAATGCGCTGAACAAAGCTGTGGATGCGTTTGAGTTCTTCCACAGTAGCGACTTGTGGCACCATGATTTCCGGATAAATTTCGATACCCTGTTTTGCGCATAGTGCGGCGGCTTCCAGAATCGCCCGTATCTGCATCGAGTAAATTTCAGGATAAGTAATGCCCAACCGCACACCGCGATGACCTAGCATCGGGTTGACTTCGGCCAAGGCGCGCACTTTCTTCAGTATTTTTTCCTTTTTGCCGATCACGTCTTCTTCCAAATGCGATTCCTTGAAGTCGCCCAACCCGCCCATCAGCTTGGTTAGCCCATCGGCATATTGCTGGTAGAGCTTGGGGTTGAGCAGCTTGAGCGTGTCCGGCAGCTCTTCCAATCCCTTGATGGTGTCACGTAACTGGTGCAGGTGCGCAATTTCCAATTCGAGTTGTGCAGCGGTGGGTAAAAATTCGTGCATCGGCGGGTCAAGCAGACGCACCGTCACCGGCAACCCCTTCATCGCCTTGAAGATACCCTTGAAGTCGTCACGTTGAATCGGCAACAGGCGATCTAACGCGGACTGGCGGTCTTCTTGTGTTTCGGCCAAGATCATTTCCTGCACGATAGGCAATCTGTCGGTGCTATTGAACATGCGCTCGGTGCGGCACAGGCCGATACCCATCGCGCCAAATTCCCTTGCGCGCGATGCATCACCGGGTGTGTCGGCGTTTGCCATTACTTTCAGTTGCGCCACTTCATCCGCCCAAACTAACAACGTGGCCATTTCCTCGGAAAATTCGGCTTCCACTGTTGGCACTTCACCTGCGTAAACATGCCCAGTGCCGCCGTCGATGGTGATAATGTCTCCTTCCTGCAACGTCATCTCACCAATCTGTGCGCTACGCAAATGGTCGTTGATTACGATCTGGTCGCATCCCGAAACACAAGGTTTGCCCATGCCGCGTGCAACCACGGCGGCATGTGATGTTTTTCCGCCACGACTGGTTAAAATACCTTGCGCCTGAAAAAAGCCGTGGATATCTTCTGGCTTGGTCTCTTCTCGCACCAGAATAATTTTTTCACCGGCGCGACCGCGTGTTTCGGCAGTGTCGGCATCAAATACAATTTTTCCGGAAGCTGCGCCGGGCGAGGCAGACAACCCTTGCGCCAAAGATTTACCGTGGAAATTTGGAGCCAATTGTGGAACCAGCAGCTGTTCCAATATCGCCGGCTCAATGCGTAGCAAGGCGCGCTCTTTGGAAATCAACCCCTCATTAAACATTTCTACCGAGGTGCGCACCATGCCGCGTGCGTTCATTTTCCCGTTGCGCGTTTGCAGGCAGTAGAGAATACCCTTCTCGATAGTGAACTCGAAATCCTGTACCTCATGGTAATGCGACTCCAGCCGGTTATGCAGCGTCATTAACTGAAGGTAAATCTCCGGCATTTCCTGTTCCATTTCGGCGATTGCCTTGGGTGTGCGTATCCCCGCCACCACATCCTCGCCTTGCGCGTTGACCAGATATTCGCCGTAAATTACATTCTCGCCAGTGCCGGGGTTGCGCGTGAAGCCGACACCAGTGCCGGAATCGTTGCCCATGTTGCCGAACACCATGGTACAAATACTGACAGCAGTGCCGCTGGCTTGATCCTTGGTGATCTTGAACTGCTTGCGATAATCCACCGCGCGCTTGCCCATCCACGAGCCGAACACCGCGCCCACCGCAATTTCCAGTTGCTCATAAGGGTCTTGTGGGAACGGTTTGCCACAGTGGCGCTCCACGATGGCAAGAAATTCTCCCACCAACTCCTTGAGATGATCGACGTTTAAATCCAGATCCTCAGGCGCGCCATATTTGCGCTTGATTGCAGTCATACGCTCGTCAAAATGTTCGTCGCTGATATTGAGCGCGATCTTGCCGAACAACTGGATGAAGCGGCGATAAGCGTCGTAGGCAAAGCGTGCATTGCCGGTTTGCTTGATCAACCCTTTGAGCGAAGTTTCGTTGAAACCGAGATTGAGGATGGTATCCATCATGCCCGGCATGGACATGGACGAACCCGAACGCACCGAGATAAGCAGTGGGTTTTCGCCAGTTCCGAAACCTTTGCCAGTTTTCTTTTCAAGGTCCTGCATGAAAACCTTGATTTCTGCCATCAAACCGTCCTGTAATTTATTTTTTTCCAGGTAGGCAGTGCATGCATCGGTGGTGATGGTGAAACCGGGAGGAACATTTAAACCAATCTGCGTCATTTCGCAAAGGTTCGCGCCCTTGCCACCCAGCAGCATCTTGTTCTTACCATCGCCCTGTTCAAATGTGTAAATGTATTTTTTGCCGCTAGTCATGACATTCCCCTAATTTCAAGATTTGATTTGGTAGGTTGGGCTATGCCCACCATGTCGGGCGCAACCAGACCTACATTGGGTTCCCTTGGTTTATGCGTCCTCTGGCTTTTTCTTAGCACCTTCGCCGACACCGCCACTCGCCATTTGCTCGTAAATTGTGTAACGCTTTTGTAGTTCGTTTTCATAAGACGCAGTCAGCGCCTTTCCTTTATCTCCACCATCCAAGTTCATCACCAAGCCACGGAAACGTGGCTCGTTCTGAATGAATTCACGGTAGGGCACGGATGGTTTCTGCGAATCGAGCGCAAGCGGATTCTTGCCTTCCTGTTCGCGGCGCGGGTCGTAGCGGTATAGCGGCCAGTGGCCGGTGCTGACTGCCAGCTCCTGTTGCTGGTGTTGCTTGCTCATGTCGTAGCCATGCTCGACGCAGGGGCTGTAGGCAATGATCAGCGACGGGCCGTCGAATGATTCGGCTTCGATAAAGGTCTTCAGCGTGTGGTTGTCCTTCGCACCGTAGGCAATATGGGCAACATAAACGTGCCCATAGCTCATGGCGATCTGGCCTAGATCCTTTTTGCCAGTAGGCTTGCCGCTGGCGGCAAATTTAGCAGTAGCACCGCGCGGCGTAGCCTTGGAACACTGCCCACCGGTGTTGGAATAGACTTCAGTATCGAGCACCAGGATATTGACGTTGCGCCCGGAAGCCAGCACATGATCCAGGCCACCGAAGCCAATGTCGTAGGCCCAGCCGTCGCCGCCGATAATCCACACGCTTTTCTTCGCCAGATATTCGACAATGCTTGCCAATTGGCGCGCCTCGGCAGTGTCGATACCAGCCAACACCTTGCCCAATTGTTCAATGCGCTCGCGCTGGGCGAAGATTCCAGCCTCCGTGGTTTGGTCGGCGTTGAGGATGGAATCCGCCAACGCACCATCAACGCGCCCCTTCAATTTCGCCAGCAGCTCGGCGGCGTGTTGGGCATGCTTGTCGAGGCTGACACGGAAACCTAAACCGAATTCGGCATTGTCCTCGAACAGCGAGTTTGACCATGTCGGGCCACGTCCTTCGGCATTTTTGCTGTAGGGCGTGGTGGGCAGGTTTCCGCCGTAGATCGAGGTGCAGCCAGTGGCGTTGGCCACCACCATGCGGTCACCAAACAACTGGGTAGCCAATTTGATATAGGGTGTTTCGCCGCAACCGACGCAGGCGGATGGAAACTCGAACAGCGGCTGCAACATCATCGCGCCCTTGATGGTGGAGGTGCGCAACTTGGTGCGGTCGAATTCCGGTAGTTTGAGGAAGAACTCGAAATTCTCTTTTTCCTGATCGCGCAACGGCACGATGTCGCGCATGTTGAGCGCTCTGTAGGTTGGATCGGTCTTGGATATCGCCGGGCAGATGTCGACGCACAGCGTGCAACCGGTGCAATCCTCCGGTG